>JAQUKF010000033.1 GCA_028719265.1 Candidatus Omnitrophota bacterium | reverse complement strand
GTATTCCAGAGAGCCTTGAACAGCCTGTCCAAGGACGGCCTGCTCTTAAGCGAATATAAGGCCAATGCCAGGTTCTTCAGGATCAACAAGAACAGCCCTATCTATAATGAGCTGAAAAGCATCGTTTCAAAGACTATCTGCCTTTCCGTAATATTTTTATTATCCGCACATCCGCTTTTTGCCAAAGACAACCCGCTTTCTCTCCAGGATACGATACTTACCGCATTCAAGAACAATAAGGATATCCAGATACAGGAACAGGAGCTTTCTGTTTCCCGCGCCGACATCCTGGACGCAAGAAGCCAGTTGCTGCCGCAGGTCGATCTTAACGCAGGTTATACGCGCAATGGGGCGGTAGCCTCAGGGTTGCAGGGTAAGAAGGACCCCGGCGTATTTACAGGATACAGGAACGACAATTCGGTGGGTGCCGGTTTGAGCCAGGTGATTTACGACGGAGGGTTCAATACCGCTAATCTCAGCCAGGCAAAACTTGGCCTTAAGGCCTCGGAGGAGACCTTGCGCGCGAAGAAGCTGGATATCGAATTCGAGGCAAGGCGTCTTTATTACGGTCTGCTGCTTGCGTATGAAACGGAAAGGATCGCCCAGGAGCTTACGGATAACGCCAGGGACCATTACGAGGATGTAAGGCACAGGTACGAACAGGGTTTGTCTTCAAGGTTCGATCTTTTGCAGTCGAGCGTGCAGGTTTCCCTGACCCTGCCGGAACTGGTAAAGGCAAAGAATGCGGTTGAGCTTATCAAAGCGGAGTTGAAAAAACTGCTCAGTTTTAGCCAGAAGCAGGAGCTGGATATAGCCGATAAAAAATTCAGCTATACCTTAATAGATATTAAAGAGGATGAATTCCTGAAGCAGGCTTATCTTAACCGTCCGGAGATGGCCTTGAGGACATTGGGTATAGATATCAGCAGATGGTATATACAGATGGCGAAATCCGGCTGGCGGCCGCAGGTCAATGCCAGCGCGGGGTATAATTTCCGTTCCAACAGCTGGGGCAATATGATCAATAAATCCCATAATAACTGGAATATCGGTTTGACTTTCTCGCTGGCGGTATTTGACGGATTCTCAACCAAAGCCAAAGTAGATTCTGCAAAGGCCCGTTACAGCCAGGCGGTCTTAACAAAAGAGAACCTGGTTGACCAGATCGCCGTGGAGGTACGCCGGGCGTGTCTTGACTTGGAACAGGCCAAACAATTAATAGATTCCCAGAAGGACAACGTTGGTCAGGCCAGGGAGGCGCTGCAGATAGCTAATGTCAGTTATGACAACGGGGAGGCCAAGAACCTGGATGTTCTCGACGCCCAGGTATCTCTGGGGCAGATAGAGACGAATCTTTCACAGGGAATTTATGATTATCTTATGGCCCAGGCGGAATTGGACAGGACGCTGGGCAAGAGTTTTATAGCGGGAGGGGTAGATGAAGAAAAAAATTAAGCCGGCAATATTTATACTTGTTATCCTTGTCGTCTGCGGTATTGCCGCGGCGTACTTTTGGAAGACGCATGACCGCAGCCGCGGGATGATAAAGGTCTCCGGGAACATAGAAGGGGATGATGTTCGTCTTTCTTTCCGCGTGCAGGGACAGATAATCGAGCTGCTTACCGATGAAGGTAAAGTGGTTAAGGCCGGCGAGACTGTAGCGCGGCTGAATACCGATGAGCTGGTCAAGATACGAGATAACGCCGAAGGTTCATTGAGAGCGGCGGAGCATCAATACGCTTTGGATAAGCTTGATTATGAACGCGCGGAAAATCTTTTTAAAGCAGGGGCGATACCTATGCAGCAGAGGGACGCGGCCAAGACGCTCGCCGATGCGGACAAGGCGAATATTGAGGCATTGAATGCCTCCTTTGAGCTGGCTAAGACGAGACTGGGATTTGCCGAGCTTATTTCTCCGCTTAACGGATATGTGCTCGTAAAAAGTTCTTTGGCCGGAGAGGTAGTCCAGATAGGCGCGCCGGTTTTTACCGTAATTGACTTGAATAGTATCTGGGTAACCGCTTATATCAACGAAACCGACTTAGGGAGGGTAAAACTCGACCAGGAGGCCTATATCGTTACCGATACCTACCCGGGCAAAAGATATAAAGGCAGGGTGTCTTTCATATCTAGCGAAGCGGAATTCACGCCCAAGACAATACAGACTACAGAGGAAAGGGTTAAGCTCGTTTACAGGATAAAGGTAATGGCGGATAATTCCAGCCTGGAGCTTAAACCCGGCATGCCGGCAGACGCTTATATCATAGAATAATATGATCGCTATCAAGGCCTCGGGGCTTACAAGGAAATTTGGCGGCAATACCGCCGTTGACCGCCTTGACCTCGAAGTAGAAGAGGGGGAGATTTTCGGCCTGGTCGGCCCGGACGGCGCCGGCAAGACCACAACCATGCGCCTGCTTACCGGCATACTCGATCCCACAAGCGGTGAAGGCTGGGTCTATAACAAGCATATCACCAAAGAATCCGAGGAGCTTAAAGAGAATATCGCTTACATGTCCCAGCGTTTCGGTCTCTACGAAGAGCTCACCGTGCTGGAGAATATAAATTTCTACGCGGATGTCTTCTGTGTGCCCAAAGACAAGCGGCAGGAGGTCATCGATAAGCTGCTTGGTTTCTCAGGGCTTTTGCCTTTCAAACAGCGTTTTGCCGGCAAGCTGTCCGGAGGAATGAAACAGAAGCTTGGCCTTTCCTGCGCCCTTATCCATACCCCGAAAGTCCTGTTTTTAGATGAGCCGACCAATGGGGTCGATCCGGTCTCCCGCCGGGATTTCTGGTCGATACTCTATGACCTTCTGAAGGAGAAGGTGACTATCCTTTATTCTACTTCCTACCTGGATGAGGCGGAACGCTGCCGCAGGGTGGGCCTGATACATAAAGGTAAGCTGTTGCGCTGCGATACGCCCGATAACATAAAGAAGGAGATCAATACGAAGACCCTTGAGCAGGCCTTTATTAAGATCGTCAATGACTATGAATCCAAGCACGCAGAATAACGGGGTGGCCGTAAAAGTCAGTGATCTTGAGAAGAAGTTCGGCGATTTTACCGCGGTCAACCATATAAATTTCGAGGTTAAAGAAGGGGAGATCTTCGGTTTTCTGGGGCCCAACGGGGCGGGGAAATCCACTACCATCAGGATGCTCTGCGGGATATATACGCCCACCTCCGGCAGCGGCAGTGTCGGCGGTTTCGATATTGTAAAGGAACAATACAGGATCAAGGAGCATATAGGTTATATGTCACAGAAGTTCTCTCTTTACGACGACCTTACGGTCGAAGAGAACATAGATTTCTACAGCCGTATATACAATATACCGGAGGCCCAGCGTAAGAGGCGTAAAGATGAGACGATAAAGGTAGCCGGCATAGAGGAGTTCCGCAAGAGCCTGACCAGCACGCTTTCAGGAGGATGGAAGCAGCGCCTGGCTTTGGGGTGCGCGATAATCCATAAACCGAAGATCATTTTTCTTGACGAGCCGACGTCCGGGGTTGACCCGATCACCCGGGCCAATTTCTGGAGTGTGATCAAGGAGATGGCCGCGCAAGGCAGGACGATCTTTGTGACTACGCATTATATGGATGAGGCGGAGAACTGTAACCGGCTGGTAATGATCTATCATGGGACAATGATTGCCATGGGTTCTCCGGAAGAGATGAAGACCAGGATCATGAAGCACGAGATCCTTGAGATCGTTATGCCGAATGCCGAGAGGTGGCTGGAAAAGCTATCGGGCCTTAAATCCGTAAAAGAGGTGGCGCTTTTCGGGGTGAATATCCACGCCGTCGTCTATGACGCGCAAGGCGCTGCACTTGAGATCAAAAAGCTCTTCGACGCCCAGGGTGCCGCAGGGTATTCTATCAACAAGATCAAGGCCTCCCTCGAGGATGTCTTTGTTTCATTGATCGAGAATTACGACGCGGAGCATAAAGAGAAATGAACCTGAGGAGGATCCTGGCGATATCGAATAAGGAATTCATCCAGATAAGGCGCGACCCGCGCTCCCTGGCATTGGCGATATTCATTCCCGTGCTTTTACTCCTGATATTCGGCTACGGGCTGTCCCTGGATATCGACAGGGTGAAAACGGCTGTCTGGAACCAGGACGCCTCAAGCAAGATCTCGCGGGACTTCCTGCTCAATTTCAAAAATTCCAAGTATTTTGATATCATTAAGTACACCGATAATTACCGGGATATCCAGCGCATGATCGACAGCGGCGAGGTGATGATGGCTATGGTCATCCCGAAAGACTTTTCCCGTTTTCTGGAATCCGGTAAGGCTTCACCTCTGCAGCTTCTGGTTGACGGCAGCGATTCCAATACCGCCACCATCGCCATGGGATACGTGCGTTCGGTCGTCAGCGCATACAATGTGCAGCTCTTGATGGATACAATCTCAAAATACGGGCATAAACCGGCCAGGAATATAGAGATGTGTTCAAGGATTTGGTTCAATATGGGGTTGAACAGCCGTTGGTATATCGTCCCCGGTGTGATCGCGATGATCATTATGATCATCGCGGCGCTGCTTACCTCCATTTGCGTAGCCAGGGAATGGGAGAGGGGGACGATGGAGCAGTTGATATCTACTCCCGTTAAGGCTCCGGAGCTGATCATTGGAAAATTCCTTCCGTATTTCGCCATCGGATTTATCGATCTGTTCGTGGGAGTGCTTATCTCCAGGTTTTTGTTCGGCGTGCCTTTCAGGGGGAGTTATTTCCTGCTTGTATTCTTAAGCGCTCTCTTTTTGATAGGGGCCTTATCTCAGGGGATATTCATCTCTACGGTGGCCAGGACGCAGTTATTGGCCAGCCAGCTTGCCACGCTGACTACCTTTATTCCTACAATGCTTTTATCCGGTTTTATCTATCCTATATTCAACATGCCCCAGGTGGTCCAGGGGGTGACCTATTTTATCCCGGCGCGTTATTATATCATTATACTGCGCGGGTTATTCCTGAAAGGCAACGGTATAGACGTGATGTGGGACGAGGCGTTGTTTTTGTTCTTGTTTGCCTTCTGTATGTTTACCCTGGCGATAAGGAAATTCAGAAAGAAGGTATTTTGATGTTTGAAAGGATCAAGGCCATATTGATTAAGGAGTTCAAGCAGGTCCTGCGCGACCCGCGGATGAAGACGGTAATCATCATTTCTCCAATCCTGCAGATAATGCTCTTTGGCTATGCCGCCAACAAGGATATCGATTTTATCCCGACGGCGATCTATGATCAGGATAATACCAAAGAGAGCCGGGAGCTTACGCACAGGTTTACCTATTCCAAATATTTCGTGCCCAAATATAATATCCAGACCGAGGGAGAAGAGAACCTTATGCTGGACAAAGGGCTGGTAAGCGCCGTACTGCGTTTTGACAGGGGATTCGGCCGCGATATAAAGGCGGGCAAGGACGCAAGCGTACAGTTGGCCCTGGACGGTTCGGATTCAAACACCGCAATGATCATTGCCGGCTATGCCGGCACGATCATGGAGAAGTACCAGTATGATTTACTTAAAGAGGATGCGGCTTCCCTTGGAATACGCTCCGGCCTTCCGAGCGTGGATTTGAGGGACCGTGCCTGGTTTAACGAAAACCTTATTTCCCGCAATTATTATCTACCGGGCGTAATCGCTTCGATAGTCACGATCATGTCGCTCTTGTTAACCTCCATGGCGATAGTCAGGGAAAAGGAGATTGGCACCATGGAGCAGCTTATTGTAAGCCCCCTGCGGCCGCTTGAGCTTATCTTCGGTAAGCTGCTCCCTTTTGGGGTGATCGCGCTTATCCAGACCGCTTTGATCACTACCCTTGGTATATTATGGTTCCATATCCCTTTCCGGGGGAGCCTGTTGCTTTTGGTGCTGGCTACCTGCGTATATTTGTTCACTGCTTTGGGCACAGGGCTTTTTATATCTACGATCGCCTCTACCCAGCAGGAGGCGATGATGTCAGTATTTTTGTTCTATATGCCGACCCTGCTGCTTTCCGGGTTTGCTTATCCGATAGCCAATATGCCTGAGTTCATCCAGTGGGTTACCCTGATCAACCCTATGCGTTATTACCTTGTTGTTATCAGGGGGATATTCCTGAAAGGGGTGGGGATAGAGATCCTATGGAGCAACTTGCTGGTGCTTTTGGTTATCGGTATATTCGTAATCACCATGAGCGCCCTCAGGTTCAGGAGAAAAATAGCTTAGCTGTATTCCGGCGCATCCTTATTCTTCTTGCCAATGTACTTGCCGGGTTTTATAATACAGGCATCGATAGCTAAAAGGAGAGTTTTATGAAAAGATCCCTGTTGATAACTGTTTTATCCGGGCTTTGCAGCCTGCTGGTCATTTGTGCGGTTTTCGCCCAAGAGGTGAATGTCGATGTTGAATTCAGGCAGTTGAGAGGGCAGTTACTGAGGTCGAAATTACCGCTTAAGGATGCCAATTGTATCTCCCGGACCTTAATGGATTTGTTGGGACAGGGGGCTTCAAGGGGAGATTTGGCATCCATTACCATGGATATATATATGCAAGGTGTATCCGGAACGGACCTGGATGCCTGTCTTAAGTCCGTGGGTACGTTGATCAGGGCGGGCGCGGAGACAAATGAGGCCGGCGGGGTAGTCTTGGAAGGGATAGATAAAGGGTTAAGATATGGATTCAAGGGCGGGGATATCGGCCTGTTGGACAAGATGCGCCAGGCGGTTAGGGAAAAAGAAGAAAAGCTTCGCGAGGAAAAACAGAAAAAAGAGGAAGAGGCGAATAATGATAAACCGCAGGAAGAAAATGATGCCGGCTCCGGCGCAGGCAGCGGATAATACGTAAAAGAAGAGAGAGGAGACTTATGAAAATCTGGTTATGTCTTTATGCTTTGATCGGTTTACTGGTGGCCCCGGAGTGGGGATTCTGCCAGTATGAACAGGAGGACCCCCAGAGATATTCCAGGGAGGGTGTGGTTACGGAGGTGGATTCGGTAGGTTCTCTTCTGGTTATTTTCGACGGCATGGAACAAACCAGGTTCTCCGTTGATTCGGGAGCAAGGATCCAGCGCGGCACGGAAAACATAATGCTTGATGACCTGGAGTCGAACGATACGGTAACCGTAGAGTATTACAAGTCTCCGGATGGAGCGCTTAAGGCGACCTCGATCGTGGACAATAACATTATTTCGGATTTTTAAAGGTCATATACGGAGAGAGCGCATTTGGAGAAGATCATTTTTGATTATTCGCAAGCACCCATACTCCTTCTTAAGATAGGAGGGGATTGGCGTATAACGGCGGGCCTTCCTTCAACGGAAGAGATCCTGGCGCAGGTGGATTCCCGCACGGATATAAAAGAGGTTGACTTTTCGGCGGCCGGGGATTTTAAATGGGACAGCGCCTTTATTTCCCTCCTTGTCAGGCTGAACGAGGTAATTACAAAGAAAGGAATATCGTTTTCCGTCAAAGGGCTTACTCCCCAGATACAAAAGCTCTTCAAGCTTATTCCCGCGCGGACCGCAAAGACTCCCCTTCTTAAAAAAACAAACGAGACATTGATCGAAAGTATAGGCGGCAAGGTCATTGGGCTCAAGGATGCCGTTTTTTCCTTCCTGGATTTCCTTGGGGATATCGTGTTTGCCTTCAACCGTTTTATTCGCGGCAAGGCCTTTTTCCGCAAGGATGATTTTTTCGTGATCGTCCAGAAGTGCGGCATCGATGCCCTGGGGTTGGTTTCCTTGATCACTCTTCTGGTAGGGGTGATCCTTGCTTTTATCGGGGCGATCCAGCTGAAGATGTTCGGGGCGCAGATCTACATCGCCGATATCGTGGGAATAGCCATGGTAAGGGTTATGGGGGCGATAATGAGCGCGGTCCTGATGGCCGGGCGCACGGGGGCAAGTTTTGCCGCGGAATTGGGCATTATGCAGGTTAACGAAGAGATCGATGCCTTAAAGACCCTGGGTGTTTCTCCTACGGAGTTTTTGGTCATGCCCCGTATAATGGCCTTGGTGGTAATGATGCCTCTTTTGACTCTTTATGCGGACCTGATGGGTATAATCGGCGGGTTTGCCATCAGTTCAACGGTGCTGGGGTTAAATCCTGTTGAATACCTGAATCATACCGCTTCCGCTGTAACCCTTAATAATCTTTGGCTGGGGCTTATACACAGTATCGTTTTTGGCTTAATCATATCTATTGCCGGATGTTATCGCGGCATAAGGTGTCAGAAGAGCGCTTCCGGCGTGGGAGAGGCTACGACTTCGGCGGTAGTTACGGCGATAACCGCGATAGTTATCGCTACGGCGATAATTACATTTGTCTGCCAGATAATAGGAGTTTGATCCGTGGATACGGCTATTGAAGTAAAAGATGTTGATTTAGGCTATGACGATCTTGCTGTCATGCGCGGGATAAATTTCAAGATAAAGAAGGGCGAGATATTCGTGATCATGGGCGGCAGCGGGTGCGGCAAGAGTACTTTGCTCAAAAGCATGATCGGCCTGAACCCTCCGCAAAAAGGAGAGGTTTTGTATGACGGGGTAAGTTTCTGGGGAGAGGATGAGGAGGGCCGTCAGAAGCTTATGCGCCGTTTCGGTGTCCTTTATCAGGGGGGCGCCCTTTGGAGCTCCTTGACCCTCGGGGAAAATGTCTCGCTTCCTCTGCAGCTCTACTCCAGCCTTTCGGAATCCCAAATACGGGAATTGGCTTTACTTAAACTCGGGTTGGTGGGGTTGAGCGGTTATGCGGATTTTTATCCGGTTGAACTAAGCGGCGGAATGAAGAAGAGGGCGGGTTTGGCTCGGGCAATAGCTTTGGATCCGGATATAATTTTCTTTGATGAACCTTCGGCTGGACTGGACCCCTTGAGCTCCAAAGTGCTTGATGACCTTATCTTGGAGCTTAGGGATAACCTTGGCACTACGATCGTAGTGGTTACTCATGAGCTTGCCAGCATTTTTGCCGTAGGGGACAATGCCGTTCTTTTGGATGCAGAGACTAAAGAAATGATCGCCTGGGGCGCTCCCCGGGATCTACTGGCTAATTCTAAAGACCCGCGCGTGATCCAATTCCTGACACGCGGCGAGAAAAGGAGTTGATTATGAAGAAAGCGAATAAGGCTTTGATCGGCGGCTTTGTGGTAGGGGCGGCGGCGCTTTTGGTCGTAGCCGTGGCGATCTTTGGCTCGGGTACTTTTTTTAAACAGTCGGATAAATATGTTTTATTCTTCGACGGTTCGGTAAAGGGGCTTTCGGAGGGCGCTCCCGTGATCTTCCGCGGGGTCAAGATCGGCAACGTCAACAATATAAGACTTCTGTATAACGATAAGGAAAAGAGCGTCTTGATATCGGTGGTCATAGATGTGGAGCTTTCCCGGGTGAGCGGTATGCCTGACCAGTTGGGCTATCCTGATTACAAGGGATTGATCAGTCAGGGCCTGCGGGCAAAACTTGAGATACAGAACTTCATTACCGGTCAGCTTATGATCGGCCTGGATTTCTATCCGGACAGGTCGTATAGGATTTATGGTATTACCAGTAATTATCCGGAATTACCCGCTCTTCCCATATCCCCGGATATTTTTGATGCGATGAGCGATATACCGGTAAAGAAGATAGCCAGCGATTTGCAGCAGACAGTCAGCGGGATCAACCGGCTGGTGAATTCAGACGGTGTCATTGAAATGGAGAAGGCTTTGAGGGAGGTCTCCCAGGCTGCCCGTTCGGTACGCTTGTTGACGGAGTACCTTGAGCAGCATCCGGAGGCCCTGTTGAAAGGGAAGGCGATACCCAAAGGAGATTAAAATGAGAAGACGCGGATTTTTTTCCGGCAATATCTTTGTTTGCGCGCTGTTCGTTTTTGTTCTGGGTGGATGTATTTCGGCGGGAAGCAGTCCGGCTTCGCGTTTTTATATGTTAAGACATCCGGACGGGACGGCCCCGGTTAAGAAATTCAATATCCCCGCCGGTTTGATCACTTCGATCGGGCCGGTGAATATCCCGCAGTACCTGGACAGGCCGCAGATCGTCACCCAGAACGACAAAGGGTTGATCGATATCTCGCAGTTTGAGCGCTGGGGAGAATCTTTGGATCTGGCAATAGCCCAGGCGGTCAATGAGGACCTTAATCTGATGCTGCCCGGGGGGACATTCGAAATGTTCCCCTGTAACTTTTCGATCCCCCTTGATTATCAGGTGATAGTGGATATATTACGCCTGGAAGCCAATCTTAAAAAGGATCTTTTGATGGTGGCGCAATGGTCTATTATCGACGCGAAGGCCAAAAAGATGCTTTTTACCAGCAGGTCGGAGTTGAGCGAGAAAATAGAACCCCATAATTATTTCGGCCTGGCAGACGCCTTGAGCAGGTCTGTTTATTCTTTGAGCGTGCAGATAGCCGGGGATCTTTCGGAATTGGCCAACCGGCCTAAACCCGATGACCGGGATGAAGAGGATTGAATCAGGCCGCTTTTAAAAAAGGAGGAGTCATGGATAATAAGGAAGATCAGGTGAAGAATAAAAAAGGTTTTTTTGCCAGGATGATCGAAAAATTGGATAAGAAAATGCGCGAGAAAGCGGCGCAATCCTGTTGTTGCGGCAAGGACAAGACGAATAAAGGCTCATGCTGCAATTAACCGCGGATTGGCTGGTTTATTCTGTTTTCAGGTTAGATCCGTCTTCCGCGTGGGCGCAGGCGATAAGTTTTTTTATTTACGATTCCGTAAAGATCTTATCGCTTTTGTTTGTCCTGATCTGGCTGGTTGGTTTTATAAGGTC
>JAQUKF010000032.1 GCA_028719265.1 Candidatus Omnitrophota bacterium | reverse complement strand
GATTTCTCAAGGAGCTAAACCCGGAGAGGGAGGGCAGCTGCCGGGTCACAAGGTAAGCGGGATAATTGCCAAGACCAGATATACGACTCCGGGGGTTACGCTGATATCCCCTCCTCCTCATCATGACATATATTCGATAGAGGACCTTGCCCAGTTGATATTCGATCTGAAAAACGCCAATCCCGAGGCCAGGGTAAGCGTAAAGCTTGTTTCCGAAGTAGGAGTGGGTACTGTTGCCGCCGGTGTAGCCAAGGGTCATGCGGATATGATACTTATTTCCGGAGGAGACGGCGGAACGGGGGCTTCCCCCAGGAGTTCGATAAGGTATGCCGGGCTTCCCTGGGAATTGGGGATTTCTGAGACGCATCAGACGCTATTGCTCAATAACCTGCGTTCGAGGGTTCGTCTGCAGGCCGACGGACAGATGCGTACCGGACGGGATGTGGCGATTGCGGCCCTCCTGGGTGCCGAAGAGTACGGTTTTTGCTCCGCGATCCTGGTGGTAAGCGGCTGCGTGATGCTTAGACATTGCCATCTGAACAATTGTTCTCTTGGCGTGGCTACGCAGGATGATATTTTACAGAAGAGGTTTAGCGGAAGGCCTGAATATATCGTAAACTATCTTAGCTTTGTGGTCGCCGAACTGCGCGAGATTATGGCCAGCCTTGGATTGAGGACAATAGACGAGATGGTTGGCAGGACCGACCTGTTGGAATTAGACCGTCAGATCGTTCCTTCAAAAGCAAAAGGCATAGATTATTCAAGAATGCTTTACCGCCCGGAACTCTCCGATGATATCGGCCGCTACTGTAAAGTCAGGCAAGACAGCGGTCTGGGTTCGGTCCTTGACAGAAAGCTGATCAGGCTATGGAGTGATTGTGCGGCCAGGGGCGAGCCGGTAAAGATATCCCTTGGGATCAATAATACCAATAGAGCCACAGGCGCGATGTTGAGCGGCGAGGTTTGCAAGAAATGCGGGGACGGTGTCCTGCTGGATGATTCAATATTCTGTAAGTTCAAAGGGATAGCCGGGCAGAGCTTCGGGGCTTTCCTGGCCAAGGGAATTACCTTTGAACTGGAGGGGATGGCCAATGATTATGTCGGCAAGGGAATTTCCGGAGGCAAGATAATTGTTTATCCCGACCGCTCCTCAGACTACAGGCCGCAGGAGAACATAATTATCGGCAATACCACTTTCTATGGGGCCATCTCCGGAGAGGCGTATATAAACGGGATGGCAGGGGAAAGGTTCTGTGTGAGGAACTCCGGATTATATGCTGTTGTCGAGGGTCTCGGCGACCATGGGTGCGAATATATGACGGGGGGGAGGGTGATCGTTTTAGGCAGAACGGGAAATAATTTTGCCGCCGGGATGTCGGGCGGGATAGCTTATGTTTATGACGAAGATAACACGTTTAGGAACAAGTGCAATATGGATATGGTAGAGTTGACCAGGGTCAAGGAATCCGATAAGGATACGATATACCACTTGCTTAGCAATCATTTTAGATACACCGGCAGCTTAAATGCCAGAAAGATCCTGGATAATATACATGAGCACCTTAAGAAATTCGTGCGGGTTATGCCGTTGGAATACAAACGTATCCTGGAAGGGGTTAAGACCGTCGAGAAGCTCGACGTTGCGGAGGCATTAGATGGGTGAAGAGAGAGGCTTTCTTAAATTAGGCAGGCAGGCGGGCGCCTACAGGCAGGTCTGCGAACGGGTTAAGGATTTTAAGGATGTACACAATATGCGCCCCGAGCGTCAATCGCAGGAGCAGGCTTCGCGTTGCATGGATTGCTCAACTCCCTTTTGCCATAAGGCCTGTCCGATAGGCAATTATATCCCGGAATGGAATGATTATATATTCCGCGGGAATTGGAAGCAGGCACTAATGCTGCTGGAGTACACCAATAACCTTCCTGAGGTGACCGGCAGGGTATGCCCGGCATTATGCGAATACGCCTGTGTCCTGGGGTTGAATGACGAGCCGGTCACTATAAGAGAGAATGAGCTGGCCGCCGTAGAGGAGGGCTTCAAGAACGGGTTGATAAAACCCCGACATATAAAACACAGGACAGGCAAGAAGGTTGCGATTATCGGTTCGGGGCCTGCAGGTTTGTCCTGTGCCGCCCAGCTCAATAAGGCCGGGCACAATGTTACTGTTTTTGAACGAGACGAAAAGCCCGGCGGGATATTACGTTACGGCATTCCCGATTTCAAGCTGGAGAAACATATCCTGGACAGGCGTATCGAGATATGGAAAAAAGAAGGGGTTATTTTTAAGACGGGGATTAATGCGGGCGTTGATTATCCGGCGGATAAACTTTTGTCCGATTTTGACGCCATTTGTCTTGCCGGCGGATGCCGCGTCCCGCGGGATCTAAAGATTGAGGGAAGACATCTAAAAGGCATACACTTTGCCATGGAATACCTTACACAGTCCAACCGCAGGGTCTCCGGAGAGAAAATTCCGGGGGAAGAACTGATTGATGCCAAGGGGAAAAAGGTGGTCGTGATTGGAGGCGGGGACAGCGGGGCTGATTGCGTAGGTACCGCTCACCGCCAGGAGGCTTCCTGTGTGGTCCAGATAGAGGTTATGCCCAGACCGGCTGAATGCAGGACTGCGGCATACCCCTGGCCCAGCTACCCGTTGATCTTGAAAGTATCTTCAAGCCATGAAGAGGGAGGAGAGAGACATTGGCAGGTGTTGACAAAGCGTTTCGATGGGCAGGGCGGCCGTGTTAGAAAACTTTCTTGCGTGAAAGTGGAATTTTCTCCTTCTGACGGCAAGACCTGTCCGGTTATGCGCGAGGTGCCGCATAGCGAATTTGAGATCGAAGCCGATCTGGTCATCCTTGCCGTAGGATTTCTGTATCCCGAACGAACCGGCCTGCTTGAAGGGCTTGGCGTAAAACTTGACGCGCGCGGGAATGTCTCCTGCGCTGACAATTATGCGACTTCCGTCAAGAAGGTTTTTTCGGCGGGAGATATGAGGCGCGGCCAGTCTCTGGTAGTCTGGGCTATCTCGGAAGGAAGGAGATGCGCCCATTTTATGGACAGCTATTTGAGCGGACAAAGTAATTTGCCGGTTATATAAATCCGTGATAGAATAATAAATAACCGGAGAGCAGCCCGGAGCGATATTTTACTAGAATAAGGGGGAGTTGATGTCCAAATATATATTTATAACCGGAGGGGTCATTTCAAGCTTAGGCAAAGGCATAGCTTCCGCCTCTATAGGCAAGATACTTGAATCCAGAGGTTTGAAAGTGGCCCTTATGAAGCTGGATCCTTATATCAATGTCGATCCGGGTACGATGAATCCCTACCAGCATGGCGAAGTCTACGTTACGGAGGATGGGTCGGAAACCGACCTGGACCTGGGGCATTACGAACGATTCACCAATACCGTTTCTTCAAGGTTCAGCAATATAACTACTGGCCAGGTCTATAATTCAGTGATTTCCCGTGAGAGAAAAGGGGATTACCTGGGAAAGACAATACAGGTTATCCCGCATATTACCGATGCCATAAAGGAAAGGATCAGGGAATGCGCTTTGGTTTCTAAGGCGGACATAGTTATTGTAGAGATCGGCGGGACAGTCGGAGATATTGAAAGCCTGCCTTTCCTGGAGGCCTGCCGGCAGTTCAGGCTGGATATGGGTTATGATAACGTACTTTACATCCATTTGACCCTTGTCCCGTATATAAAAGCCGCAGGAGAAGTAAAAACAAAACCCACCCAGCACAGCGTGGGGACCTTGCGCGAGATCGGGATTGTCCCTGACGTATTGATCTGCCGCACCGAAGAGCCCTTGACCGACGGAGTAAAAGAAAAAATTTCCCTTTTCTGCAACGTAAAGAAGGAAGCGGTAATCGAATCCCCCGATAAGCAGACCATATACCAGATCCCGCTGGTTTTCAAGGAACAGATACTCGATGAAATAATCTTGAGCCATTTCAAGTTGATATGTAAGTCATCGGAGCTGAAGGATTGGGAGAAAGGGGTGGTTAACCGGGTGCTTAATCCGAAGCATAAGGTTACTATCGCGGTAATCGGTAAATATATCGAATTGCAGGATGCGTATAAATCCATATATGAAGCGCTTACGCATGGCGGAATCCACAATAACGCCAAGGTTGAAATAAAGAAGATAGACTCCGAAAGACTGGAAAAGGGCAGCATCGAGAAAATGCTGGAAGGGGTATCGGGCATCCTTGTCCCCGGCGGTTTTGGTTATCGCGGCATCGAGGGGAAGGTCAGGGCGATTCAGATGGCACGCCAGAATAAAATCCCTTTTTTGGGGATTTGCCTGGGGATGCAATGCGCGGTGATTGAATTTGCCAGGCATGTCTGCGGCTTGGCTGCCGCCAACTCAACGGAATTCAAACAGACAAGATATCCGGTGATCAGCCTCTTGGAAGAGCAGAAGGGGCATAAGAACCTGGGAGGGACGATGCGCCTGGGCGCCTACCCCTGCAAGATCAAGAAAGGCAGCCTTGCTTTCAAGGTTTATGACAGAGGGATGATCCATGAACGCCACAGGCACAGGTATGAGTTCAATAACCAATACAAGAAGATCTTCGAGAACAAAGGGATGATCTTCTCGGGTATTTACCCGCAGAAAGGGCTTGTAGAAATAATCGAGTTGAAAAATCACCCGTATTTTATCGCCGTGCAGTTCCATCCGGAATTCAAGTCAAAGCCGGATAAGGCCCACCCGTTGTTCAGGGATTTTATCAAAGCAGGACTATCATTTAAAGTGTAAGCCTAAGGGACAAATAGCTTTGGGCTGCGCCCCGGTCAATTGCCGGGGCGTTTTTATTATTGACAAAGGCTGCTGGCAGAATTAGTATTGAAAAAGCATGTATATAAATAAGCTCATTGCCCGGGCCGGGTTCCTCCTGGCTCTTATTCTATTTATTGTTTTTCCTCCAGTTATTTCCGCTGGAGGGGTCCGTGAGGCCGATACCGCCCAAGACGTCCGGGCAGACCCGATATCGGATGGCCCCGCATCAGGAGCTTCGAATTATCGCCAAAGGCTCGGCAAGACGATCGTTAAAGAAGAAGATTTTTTCAGCCACGAATTGGATACCTATGTGCGTTATATGCCTTCCCGGGGGGCTGCGGCACAGGCGGGAAGGATCTCTATAGTCGATTCGGCAACCGAATACAGTTATACAGTCAAGGTCCTTGGGGGACTGCCGGTTGAATTCGGCCTGGGGGCTAAATATATAGGCATAGCCAACACAACATCCGTAAAGCTACCCCCTCATCTTACTCGCGTGTCCTTCGGGGTGGAAACCACCGTCCCTTTTTTAACGGTCAAGGATACGTATTTTACTGTAGGGTTGGCACCTATGTTCTCTACGGATAACTGGGGTGTACGTTCCTCCGCCCTCAGCCTTACCCAGAGATATTTCCTTATCCGCCAGGCAAGCGACAGCCTGACCCTTATCGCCGGCGTGTTCATATCGCCGCACGAGAACGACCCTATTATGCCGATTTTAGGTTTTATCTATAAACCTAACGATAAACTTACCTTCAATATTATTCCCAAGCAGCCGGAGATATCCTATAAATTGAACGATAAGCTTACGCTTTTTAGCCAGGCAGATATAACAATGGATGAATACCGGGTGGACAAGGAGGGATTGAAGAATATAGCCCTGGAGTACAACGAGATACACGCCGGAGCAGGACTAAGGTATAAGGCCAATGAAAATATTCAAGGGAATATAGTCGTGGGAGGGGTATTTAACCGTTCCATAAAATACCGCCGGGACGATTATGGCAAGATTACGGTTAAGAACGGGGTTTATACCGAGCTGCGGATAGATATAAAAATGTGATCCGCCTTTTTGCCTTCTCGCGCTTTCCCCCCCCTAGGGTTACCCTGCGGAGTGCCCGCCATAGGGTGCCTGCAGCCTGTCGTATCACCAAACGCGTTAAATGATTTCCTTAAGCCCCCCAAGTGTGGTAGAATTATTTAAATCCGGACGTGCAATTTCTTGATAATGCCTAAAATCAATCTCCTTTATATTATTACCAAATTAGAATTGGGCGGCGCCCAGAAGCAGCTATTGAGTTTAATCGGCAGCCTGGATAGGGAAAAATACAATATTTTCCTGTTTGCCGCCAGGGATGGGTTATTGGTCGGAGAGGCCTCTTCGATAAACGGATTAGTTTTTAAAAGATCGGATTTCCTGGAACGGCCGGTTAATCCCTTAAGGGACGCACTGGCCTTTTTCGAAATTTACAGCTTTATCAGGAAAAACGGTATCCAGGCAGTGCATACCCACAGTTCGAAAGCCGGAATACTCGGCCGCTTTGCCGCAAGGGCGGCCAGGGTTCCAGTAATCATTCATACTGTACACGGCTGGAGCTTCCACGACTATCAACCCGGACCGCTCAGATATTTTTATATCCTGCTGGAAAGGATCTGTGCGCTTTTTACCAGCCGGATAATCACAGTCTCATTCTTTGATAAAAAGAAGGGGTTAAAGAGCTCGATCGGAAAAGATGGACAGTATGTTATAATTAAATATGGTATTGATGCGGAGCGATTCAGGTTAAGCCAGGGGCGTAAAGAGGCCAGGGCCGCCTTGAGGATAGGAGATAATGAGTTGGCGATCGGGATGATTGCCTGCTTCAAGCCCCAGAAATCACCCGCGGATTTCATAAAGATAGCAGATGGAATACGTAAGCGCATCCCGGATACGAAATTCATTATGGTGGGAGACGGGGTATTGCGTAAACGGCTTAGCGCTTTGATAAAAAAACTTGGTTTGAATGATCGGTTCATATTGACCGGTTGGCGTCAGGATATCCCTTTAATTCTATCCGCCCTGGATATTTTTGTTTTGACTTCGTCATGGGAGGGACTGCCGATAACGGTCCTGGAAGCCATGGCTGCGGGGGTGCCGGTAGTCGCCACCGACACCGGAGGGGTCAGGGAGGCTATAGAAAGCGGTAAAACTGGATATTTGGCGAAAGCAGGAGATAGACAGTCCCTGCAAAACCGCATAGAAGAGCTGTTAATGGATCGCCGCAAGAGAAGCGAATTCATCAGGCTTTCAAGCGAAAGGATTAATTCCGGGAGTTTTTCTCTGGAGAAGATGTGCAGGGAAACCGAGAAATTATATTCCGATTTATGGGGAGGTCGGCAGGGTGCTTAAATATGCGGTTATTTTTTTCGTTGCCTCGTCTCTCGGCGCAGTCTTTACATTTTTTCTGGCGAAGGTTTCTTTAAGGTTCAAACTGCTTAAAGACGGGAATATCCCGTTAGTCGGGGGATTAGCCGTAGGAGCGGCTTTTATTATTGCTTTGGTCCTGGGAGGCCGTATCTTTGGCCTGGTTATGCCCAAGGTGTGGGCGGTAGCCGGGGTAGGTCTGCTCATGCTGGCCTTAGGGGTTATCGACGACCTAAAGGAATTATCGGTAATCCAGAAATTGTTAACACAATCGCTGTGCGCGCTTTTATTGATCTTTTTCGGCGTAAGGACCGAAATCATGTATTTCGGATTTTGGCCGAACGCCCTGATCACTTTTTTCGGGATCTTAAGCATAACCAACGCTTTTAATCTTCTGGATATAATGGATGGATTGGCTTCCGGCATATCCCTGATCGTGAGCAGCGCATTCCTGGTAATAGCTTTCCTGAATGCAGATCTGAACGCCCAACTTTTAAGCCTTGTCGTCTGTGCTATCAGTATGGGTTTCCTTATTTTTAACCTTCCTCCGGCCAGGGTCTATTTGGGAAATGCCGGCAGTCATTTCTTCGGCTTGCTTATTGCTTCCCTCGCTCTGATCACGCATTACGCATCCAGCGGCAATGCCTTTGCTTTATTCAGCCCGCTGATGATCCTGGGGCTGCCGATAATCGATACAACCTTGCTCATAGTTTTCAGGATAATGAAGAAGAAGATGCCTTTTAGCAAGAGCCGGGATCATATCGCTTTAAAGATCGGCGCCCTCGGTTTTTCTCCCCTGGAGACAATTTTCATTATGTATTTGCTGGGGGTTATTTTTTCCGCCTGCGGTATTGTCCTGACACAGGTAAACAATCTTTTCGCCGCGGTCATCACGGTCTCAGTTTTTCTGTTCGGTATAGGAATATTCCTGCGGTTGATAAAAATAGAGGTTAATGATTGAACGGCCGTTCCATGCGGAGTCAAACCAACGGAGTTTTTCTGGTTTGGAATAGGGCGGAAAATGTTATATAATGGTTTCCGGTGTTTTCCCCGTTTAGGCAACATAAATCAAGGAGGCGATAATGGGCAATGAGGGTATCAACAAATTGATCGCGAACATAGAGAAGGTTATCGTAGGCAAGACCGAGGCGGTAAAGATGCTGATTATTGGGTTGCTGACCAACGGGCATATTCTGGTGGAAGATATCCCGGGGATGGGCAAGACTATGCTTGCCCTCACCCTGGCCAAATCCATCAGTGCGGATTTCAAAAGGATACAGGCTACTCCGGATTTGCTGCCCACCGATATAACCGGAGGGTTTGTTTACAGCCCAAAGACCGGGGATTTTGATTTCAAAAGGGGCCCGGTATTCGCCAATATCCTGCTGGTCGATGAAATCAACAGGACCACCCCGCGTACGCAATCGGCACTCCTGGAATGTATGCAGGAATATAAGGTTACAGTGGAAGGCTTGACGTATGCCTTGCCTGTTCCTTTCATGACCATCGCCACACAAAACCCGATCGAATACCAGGGCACATATTCTCTGCCGGAAGCCCAGATAGACAGGTTTTTGATGAAGATCAGCATAGGGTATCCTTTACTGGCGGAGGAAGTAAAGGTCATTTCCGAGCAGAAGATCAAGCATCCGGTAGAAAGTGTTATGCCGGTTATGACCCTTGAAGACGTCGTGGGTCTCCAGGACCAGATAAAGAGGGTCCAGGTTTCTTCGGAGGTGCTGGAATATATCGTCAAACTTGTATCTTCGAGCCGCAAATCGGAAGTAGTAAAACAGGGCGCCAGTCCCCGCGCCTCCATTGCTATTATGAAAGCCAGTTGCGCCTGGGCATTTATGGAGGGCAGGGATTATGTTATCCCCGATGATGTGATCAAGCTTCTGCCGTCCGTACTGAAACACAGGATTATACTGCATCCGAAGGCGGTAATTTCGGGAATGACCCCGGAATTGGTCATCGAAGGCATATTGCAGCAAATCCCGATTTCCTGATTTAAGTATGTATAGAAAATTCCTGGGAAAGTGGATTTTATTCCTGATTCTTCTGGGCTTTAGCCTGTTTATGAGCCTGAAGACCCCCTATGTAATTTTTTCCTTTTTTTTCTGGACCATCCTTTCCATCCTTATAACAAGTTTTCTATGGCTGGTTCTGGTGTATTTGTTCAAGAAATTACACCTGGAAAGAAAAATAACCCTGAAAATCGAGGAAGACGATACTTTAGACATTTCCTTGAATATAAAAAACAGAAGTTTCCTGCCTGTTTTTGACGTCATACTTGAAGACCATTTGGATTGTGCGCAGGGACAAGAAAGGCAGAAATTCATTATGCCGGATTTGTTGATGCCCAATTCTACGGCTACCCTTAACTATCATTGTGTTTGTCCGCTCAGGGGTAAGTATAGAGTGGGTCCGATTTTCGCATATTTTTTTGATCCGCTGGGCTTGTTTTATTTCAAAAAGACATATTCCGTATATTCGGAGGTTTATGTTTATCCCAGGACATTTAAGATCCATAGATTCCCGGCGTTAAACAGGGGGACTTCCCCCTGGATGGGGGTTGAGACTTCACGGGTAAGCGGTGACGACGATGAGTTTTTCGGTGTAAGGGAGTACAAAAGGGGGGACCCGTTAAAAAAGATACACTGGATGGTCTCGGCCCGCAAGAACCAGCTGATCGTGAAGGAATTCCAGCGGCAGAGTTTTTTCAGGGCGACAATATTGTTTAACCTGGAGAAAGAGGATAATTTCGGAGAGGGGAAGGAGTCCGTAGAGGAGTACACCATAAAAATCGTAGCCTCCATCGCAAGATACCTGACCAACCTCGGTGTTTCCATCGAGATAATTTCTCATGCGGGAGAGGTGGTGCATATACCTTTTAATAAAGGGGAGGATCATCTGGAAGAGATCCTCAAGTTTCTGACTGTCGCGCAGGCAGAGAGCAGGATAACCCTTCCCGAATTATTCGCGACCTTTCAGCGCAATATCCTGGAGGATTCGAGCCTGATCGTGGTGATGACGGACCGGAACAAGGCTTTTCTGCCGGCAATGCTTTCCTTGGGGGTAAGGAATGTTTCCATAGTCCCCGTATTTCTTAAATCCCTGACGTTCCTGAAAGATGATTTTTCCCAGAGGAATACGAAAGACGACAACGCCGGTATATCAGAGCATATGGGCATTAATCCCATATATATAGCCTGTAGAGACAATTTGGAAGAGAAATTCTGAACTCGATTATGGAAACCAGAGATCGTTATTTTTATTTAGAGTTTTTCCTCACATTTTTGCTTTTTGTCCCGCTTTTATTCCTGCTCCCGGAGGAAGTTATGCCTTTGCGCATATTCTTGCTCGGGGGGATCATTCTGAGCGCCTTTGTTTCCTATGTCACGCAGGACAGGTTCCCTTCTTTTAGGGGTATTTGCACATTGGCAGCCAGCCTTTGCATCCTGGCCGGCACAGCCTATTTTATTCTTAAATCCACGTTCCTTTACAGGGATGTAATTATTATCTGCATAAAAGGTCTTTCCCTTTTGATAATCGTCAACGGTTTCAATT
>JAQUKF010000031.1 GCA_028719265.1 Candidatus Omnitrophota bacterium | reverse complement strand
CCCACGCCTGCATGGACATAGAATACTCTTTCCCGTTTGGATGGAGCGAGCTTGAGGGAATCGCAAACCGTTCCGATTTCGACCTGAAACAACACTCTCAATACAGCGGCAGGGACCTGCAATACTTCGATGACGCAACAAAGGAAAAATTCTATCCGTATATAATCGAGCCGTCGGGTGGAGTTGACCGGGCGCTTTTGGCGTTCATGGTTGACGCATACGAAGAGGAAAAGGTCAAAGACGAAAAACGCGTGGTCTTAAAGCTGCATAAAGACCTTGCGCCAGTAAAAGTAGCGGTGCTGCCACTTTTGCGCAACAGGCCGGAAATAACAGAGCTGGCCGGAAAAATCTGTAAAGACTTAAAAAAGTCCATGGCCGCCGTTTACGACGATACCGGTTCTATCGGCAAGCTTTACCGCCGCCAGGACGAAGTAGGCACGCTTTACTGCGTGACAGTTGACGTTCAGACGCTGGACGACAAACAGGTTACCGTACGCAACAGGGACACCATGCTGCAGGAAAGGATCTCGATAGACAAGTTGAAAGGATATCTAACCAATATACTCGGAGAAAATTCCTAAAATCAAGGCCTGGCCTGTAGCCGGGCAAAGGAAAGCATCTCCTAAAAAGGAAAGGAAGGGGTTAAAAGTAATGGCAAAGAAATACGTTTACAGTTTCGGCGGAGGCAAAGCAGACGGCAATGAAGGCATGAAGAACCTCCTAGGAGGAAAAGGGGCAAACCTGGCGGAGATGGCGGGGAACAAGAACCTGATGCTTCCGGTACCTCCGGGATTTACCTGCACTACGGAGGTCTGCACATATTATTACCAGCACAAGAAGAAATACCCCAAAGAATTAAAGGGTCAGGTAGAGAAGGCCCTGGAAAAAGTAGAGAAGATAATGGGCAGGAAATTCGGCGACCCGCAAAACCCCCTGCTATTCTCCGTACGCAGCGGGGCCAGGAAATCCATGCCCGGGATGATGGAGACCGTCTTGAATGTCGGCCTCACCGAAAAAACCATCCCCGGCCTGATCAAGCAGAGCGGCGGCAACAGCCGTTTTGTTTACGACGCCTACCGCAGGCTGATCATGATGTATTCAGACGTAGTCATGGAGAAGGCCGCGGGCATCGAGCCTAAAGGAGAAGAAGGGATCCGCAAGCAGTTGGAAAAGGTAATGGCGGAGATGAAAAAATCAAAAAACTATGCCAACGACACGGATTTAAAAGTAGAAGACCTAAAAGTACTCTGCACGCAATTCAAGGCCAAAGTCAAAGATGTCCTGGGAAAAGAATTCCCCGATAACCATATGGAACAGTTGTGGGGAGGTATCGGCGCGGTATTTTCTTCCTGGAACGGCAAGCGCGCGATAAGCTACCGCAAGATCGAAAATATCCCGGACGAATGGGGAACCGCGGTAAATGTGCAAACGATGGTCTTCGGCAACATGGGGAATGACTCGGCAACCGGTGTTGCCTTCACGCGCAACCCCGGCAACGGCGAAAACAGTTTCTACGGAGAATACCTGATCAACGCCCAGGGAGAGGATGTAGTGGCGGGTATCCGCACTCCGGCTCCGATCAACGAATATTCCACATCCAGCCATAACAAGGACCTGCTCACGCTGGAAAAGGGAATGCCGAAGATATACAAAGAGCTCTACTCCATACAGAACCGCCTGGAAAAACACTACCGCGATATGCAGGATATTGAGTTCACTATCGAAAAAGGTAAACTCTTCATGCTGCAGTGCCGTATCGGCAAGCGCAACGGCCCGGCTGCTGTACGCATGGCGGTTGATATGGTAAAGGAGAAATTGATCAAGAAAGAGCAGGCGGTAATGCGCGTTACCCCCGCGCAGCTTGACGAGCTGCTTCATCCGGTCATTGATCCGAAAGTCGAACTGGGGGCAAAGCCGCTGGCCAAAGGCCTTCCTGCCGGACCCGGCGGGGCATGCGGACAGGTTGTTTTTTCCTCCAACGACGCCGTGGAATGGGCTAAATCCGGCAAACAGGTCATCCTGGTGCGCGAAGAAACCAATCCCGAAGACGTGGAAGGCATGCGCGCAGCACAGGCAGTCCTCACCGCCCGCGGCGGAATGACATCCCATGCGGCGCTGGTTGCCCGCGGATGGGGAAAATGCTGTATCGTAGGATGCAGCGCAATCCACGTGGACATCGAAAATAAAGCAATACACATAGGTGAAAAAACCCTCAAAGAAGGCGACTGGATCACGTTGAACGGAACCAAAGGCAACGTTTATGAGGGCAAGCTCCCGATGATGGATGTCTCCGAAGAAAACACGGTCCTTACGGAATTCCTGAAGATGTGCGACGCAGTAAGGAAACTGGGCATCCGCACCAACGCGGACACCCCTGATGATGCCAAGAAGGCACGCCAGTTCGGAGCTGAAGGCATCGGCCTGTTCCGCACGGAGCATATGTTCTATGGCAAAGGTTCAGACCAACCCCTCTTTCTCCTGCGCAAGATGATCGTTTCCAATACGGTCGAGGAAAGAAAAAAGGTGCTGGACGAGCTCTTTCCTTTCGTAAAAAAGGATATCAAGGGGACTATCGAGGCGATGGACGGTTTCCCGGTGGTCATCCGCCTGCTCGACCCGCCACTGCATGAATTCGTACCCAGGGAAGAGGTCAAGCTTGAGCAATTAGCTAAAGACTTAAACATCACCATGGAAGAGTTGGCGGAAAGGGCGGAAGGCCTGCATGAATCAAACCCGATGATGGGCCACCGCGGTGTCAGGCTTGGAGTAACTTATCCCGAGGTAAGCGCCATGCAGATACGGGCGATACTTGAATCGGCCGCCGAGCTGGTCAAAGAAGGAAAAGACCCTTACCCGGAGATCATGATACCCGTGGTCTGCGATGTAAAGGAACTGGAGAACCAGCTCGCTATCGCCAAAGAGATCTACAAAGAGGTGCTGACTAAGTACGGTTTAAAGAAAATCAAGCACCTTTTCGGCACGATGATCGAGATACCGCGCGCGGCGTTTGTCGCGGATAAGCTGGCCACCGTAGCCCAGTTTTTCTCCTTTGGGACCAATGACATGACCCAGATGGGCTTCGGCTTCTCAAGGGATGATATCGGCGGGTTCCTGCCGGATTACCTTAAAAAAGGAATTCTTCCTGAAGATCCCTTCCAGAGCATTGACCAGGAAGGTATCGGCCAGATAATCAAACTGGGGATCACCCGCGGCCGTTCGACCAACAAGAACCTGGAAATAGGTATCTGCGGAGAACATGGAGGAGAGCCCAGGTCAGTGGAATTCTGTCACAAGGCCCGCATGAATTATGTCAGCTGTTCACCCTTCAGGGTTCCAATAGCAAAACTGGCGGCAGCGCAGGCGGCATTGAAAAAGTAACGATCTCCCATCCCCATGGCCCTAAGGGGCCATGGGGAGCAGGGATAAACATAACGATATGGAAGCGTTAAAAACATACCTCAAAGAAGTCCGGCAAATACCGCTTTTAACCGCCAAGCAGGAGATCGAGTTGAACAAGCGTATCCGTCGCGGCGATGAAATAGCGCGTAAAGAAATGATCCGTGCCAACCTGCGCCTTGTGATCAACATCGCCAAAAGGTATATGCATATGGGCACGCCCTTCCTCGATCTTATCGAAGAAGGCAACCTCGGCCTGATGAAAGCGGTGGAAAAATTCGACCACCGCAAAGGGTTCCGTTTCTCAACCTACGCTGCATGGTGGATCAAACAGGGGATAACCCGCTCTTTGAGCGAACAAAGCAAAATGATCCGCGTTCCCGTTTACATGAACGATCTGATCTCAAGGTGGAAGAAATGCAAGGAACACCTAAGCCAAAAACTAAAGCGTATCCCCACGGACTCCGAGATCGCCAAAAGACTGAAATTGTCTTCCGAAAAAACAGCAAAGATCAACTTCTGGATGTCCAGTACAACCTCCTCGCTTGAGGCGCCTATCGGCGAAGACAGCGAAAACCAGATATCGGAACTGGTGGAAGACAAGAACGCCACTCCGCCGGATGCGGAGATCGAACATTTGCTCGACCGGGAAAGGGTGGATAACCTCCTTGAGGTAATGTCGGAAAGGGAAAGAGAGATACTCGACCTGCGCTTCGGATTAAGCCATTCGAGACCCCAGACCCTGGCGGAGGTCGCCAAAAAAATGGGAGTCTCCCGGGAACGGATCCGCCAGATCGAAGAAACGGCCTTAAAAAAACTGAAGAAGTTCGTCGTCGGACAGGAGAAGGAATTGTGAAAAACGATCTTCTGTTGGAAAAATCAATAAGAAATATACATGGTTTCCCCAAACCTGGAATTATATTCCGTGACGTGACCACCCTCGCCCAGAACAGCGTGGCTTTCAGGAGGTCAGTGAACCTGCTGGCTAAAAAATACCAGGGCCGCAAAATCGACAAGGTAGTAGGGGCAGAGGCAAGAGGGTTTATTTTTGCTTCGGCGCTGGCCCATAAGATAGGGGCGGGATTTATACCTGTAAGGAAAGAAGGCAAGCTGCCTCATAAAACCATATCCACTTCTTACGAGTTGGAGTACGGAAAAGATACGCTGGAAATCCATAAAGACGCGATCGCAGCCGGTGAACGCATACTCATAATCGACGACCTGCTTGCCACAGGCGGTACGATAGAAGCGGTAATCCGCCTGATAAAAAAACTCCAGGGGAAAATCATAGGAATAGGTTTTATTATTGAACTGGTGGATTTAAAAGGCAGGGATAAATTAAAAGGTTATCCGGTATTTTCTTTACTTAAATTCCATGAACGATGATTGCCCCTGTAGCTCATAAGCCTGTCTACCGACAGGTAGAGATACCTGCCTACCGGCAGGCAGGGAGCAGCGGTTTCATAAATTAGCGTGTATTATGTTTATGCCCTAAAATCGGTAAAACATAACAGGATATATATTGGATTTACAACAAAGTTAGATACGCGCATTAAAGAACATAATTCAGGACAAACAAAATCAACAAGATTTTATAGACCCTGGAAATTGTTTTATTATAAAGAACTTAATTCTAGAAACGAAGCAAGAAAAGAAGAAAAAAAGTTAAAATCTGGATCAGGAAGGGAATTTTTAAAGAGAATGGTAATTGCCCCTGTAGCTCATAAGGATAGAGCAGCGGTTTCCTAAACCGCGTGCGGCAGGTTCGATTCCTGCCAGGGGCATAAAAATTAGGGCAGGAGATTAGAAACGGTTCGCACTTGTTCGCTTTACTCACAAGTGTTTCGCTAAACAAAATGGGTGCTCAATTCCTGCCAGGGGCATTTAAATTCCAGCAGTTAGCATATAGTAGGTAGCAACCAGGAAAACAAAATTCATGTATAATTACAATCTGCATGCGCACACATTTTTAAGCGACGGCGACCTGCTTCCTTCGGAAGTAGCGGTACGCTACCGGGACAAAGGCTATGAAACAATAGCCATAACCGACCATGCGGATTACAGCAATATCAGGCAGGCTTCCCGGGCGATCGTAGAATTTTGCAGGCGCTGGCCCAAAGATTCCCAAATCAAGGTCCTTCCGGGGATCGAACTGACCCACCTGCCCCCGGAACAATTCAAGCCCCTGGCAAAGCTCGCCAGGAAAGAGGGGATCAAGGTAATTATCGCCCACGGAGAAACACCGGTTGAACCGGTAACCAAAGATACTAACCACCTGGCCTTGATGGCCGATATAGATATACTGGCTCACCCCGGACTTATTTCCGAAGAGGACAGCCGGCTGGCAAAGGAACGCGGGATATTCCTGGAAATAACCAGCCGCAGGGGGCACAACCAGACAAACAGTCATGTGATAAAACAAGCCAAGAAATCCGGGGCCAAGCTTATCCTGAACAACGACAGCCACAGCCCCGAAGACATAATTTCGCCGCAAGAGTTGATCCGCGTCGGGCTTGATTCGGGGCTTACCCAGGCGGATATCGAAGATATCTATGAGAATGTAAGAGCTTTTCTATCTAAAAAGGAGGCAAGATGAAACTTGCGAAACCGTTCTTTCTATCCACAGCACTCTGCGTCCTGGCCGTCTGCCTTGCGGGCTGCACCACCTTCTCGGGCAACAGCGACATAAAGTCTGCCAACCCAGGAATGCTCGAACCGCAGTCACTGCTGAAATTCAGCGACGTGCCTGTTCCCGTAGGATTCAAGAATGTCCCCACCCAATCTTACGTATTCGAGAGTTCCGGCGTGCGCGTGGGCGTATTAAAATACCAGGGCAAGAATACCCCCGACCAGGTAGTTTATTTCTACAAGGAACAAATGGCTATGTACAACTGGAGCCTGGTGAATATAGTCGAGTACGGCCAGAGGCTCCTTAACTTCGAGAGGGAAAACGAAAGTTGTATCATCAATATCGAACCAAGAGGAAGCACCATTATCATAACCATCTCCTTGGGCCCAAAATCCCAGGTCGGAGCCAAGAAATCCAGGACCCCTGTAAAATAGGGAAGAGCAAAAATCTCTTGACATTTAAAGAGTTATAGGTAAAATAAGTTTTAAAGTTACTGATGGAAAAAATTTGGAAAATTATCCTAGGCAATAATGTTTATTCGCCTAGTTAATCCATATATCCATCACAGTTAACAAAAAGGAGGAGTAAGAAAATGAGTAAACGCTTGATAGTTGCAATAGCGCTTGCTTTGGTAGCCGGGTTGGCATTCAGCCCTGCCTACGCAGAAGTACAGAACGTGAAGGTAAGCGGTGACATCCTCATGAGCGGTGTCGCAAGACGTCATTTCGGATTGACCAATTCGGACCCTGGTGACAACAGCGTGTTGAAGCAGAACTTCATCATGACCCAGACAAGAGTACGCATTGATGCCGATCTTACGGACAATGTTTCAGCCACAGTAAGATTGATCAATGAAAGGATCTGGAACGGACAGAATGACACCAATGCCAGCGGTTCAAACTCAACAGAGATCGATTTGGATCTTGCCTATGTTACCTTAAAAGAGTTCTTGTATTCTCCTTTAACCTTAACTGTAGGCCGCCAGGAGATAAAATTCGGCAATGGTTTAATTATTGGAGAATCAGGAGCCGCAACCGGAACAACCAATATACCTACAGATCTGTCTGAGAGAAGCGCATTCGACGCGATCCGCGCAACCTTAGATTATGATCCCTTGGTAATTGACCTAGTTTATGCCCAGGTGAAACAGAATAACACAATAGACAGGAATACTGTCAGCTTAACCGGTATTAACGCTACATATTCCATAAATTCAAAAGTGAATATTTCCGGTTATTACTGGTTCAAGAAAGACAACAATATTGATAGCACTGTATCCACAAGCAGAGCGGATAAAGTCAATACGATCGGTACCTTGATTTCCGCTACACCGATTGAGAATTTGTCAACCTCGTTAGAAGCTGCCTATCAATTTGGTAAAAATACTGCCACTGCTAACCAAAAGAACCATGACGCTTGGGCTTTACAGGCAATGGCAGATTACACCTTTGCCAATGTAAAGATGACACCTATGGTTGGCGCTTCCTATACCTATCTTTCTGGTGGCGAAAGCAATAGTGGATCTGGTAAAACCTCAAATAACGGCTGGGATCCAATGTTCTACAGCCAGAGGCTTAACAATATAGTCTATGCGCTCTTACCTATGAGCAATATGAGCGCACTCAACATCAAGGCAAGCTGTAAACCGGTTGAGGATGTTACCATTTCAGCTGTTTACGGATACTATGATGTTGCCAAAGCAAACGCTGGTGATACATTAGCAAGTCCTGGTTATTACGACAGTTCAAGCAGGTATCTCAATACTACATATACCGGTAAATCACACCTTGGTGACGCATTAGACGCAACTGTTACCTATGACTATACCGAAGATGTGCAGTTTGGTTTAACCGGAGGTATATTCAGGGCAGGCAATGCAATAAGCGTAACGAATGACAACAAGGTAGCACAACAGTTGATCGGCTCAATGAAGGTTACCTTCTAAAATAACCGATGTAGAAATACCAAACCCTCGGGAGGCTTAAAAAACCTCCCGAGGGTTTTTTAATAAAGAGTGTTTTCTTCGAAAACTTAATAATCTTTCCCGCTCAAATATGATAAATCTCGCTTTTATCTTCCATATGCACCAGCCTTATTACAAAAACCTCCTGACACA
This sequence comes from Candidatus Omnitrophota bacterium, assembly GCA_028719265.1. Taxonomy (GTDB): domain Bacteria; phylum Omnitrophota; class Gorgyraeia; order Gygaellales; family Profunditerraquicolaceae; genus UBA6249. Next base: position 2,709 of record JAQUKF010000031.1, on the reverse strand, counting down.
GGAGAGCGACCTGCCATGGGTAAGGCTGCACGGAGTAAAGGACTACCTGGACATGGTGCAGATACTCGATAAATTCCCGAAGATAAAGCAGACATTCAATGTTGTCCCGTCGTTATTCGAACAAATAGAGGATTACAACAGGGGCCTGGTAAAAGATAAATTCAGCGAATTCACCAGGAAACCCGCTGCTGAATTGACCGGTGCCGACAAAGACTTTATTCTCCAGAATTTCTTTTCCATAAACAGAGAAAAGGTAATTGCTACCTTCCCGCGTTATTACGAACTCTTCCTAAAGAAACAGAGGAGAGGGGAGTTCTCTGTACAGGACTACCTTGACCTGCAGGTTTATTTTAACCTGGCTTGGATAGATCCGTCATTCCGCCGGAATATCCCGGAATTAAAAAGGGTGGCGGACAAAGAGAGGTTTTTCAACGAAGAAGATAAGCTTCTAATCCTGGAAAAACAGCTTCTGATATTAAAAGAGATCATCCCCGCCTACCGCCTTTATAAAGATAATAACCAAATAGGGATAAGCGTTACCCCTTATTACCACCCCATATTACCCTTACTATACAGCACAAACATAGCAAAGGAGGCCAACAAAAAGACTGTCCTTCCCAAAAATGAATTCAGCTACCCGCTTGACGCAAAAAAACAGATAGAAGACGCAGTGGAATTCTACCGGCAGAGATTCGGATCATCCCCAAAGGGGATGTGGCCGTCCGAAGAAGCAGTCAGCGAGCACATCCTTCCCTTTATCATCCAAAGCGGGATAAAATGGATCATAACAGACGAAGCCATACTTTTTAAGTCTCTAAAAATAAAAAAACGTGATACCACACTGCTTTATCAGCCGCATTTGTTAAAAAGAAAAGACGGGGAATTAAACATAGTCTTCCGCGACCGCAACCTTTCAGACCTGATCGGGTTTAACTACCACGGGATGAAGGAAACCGAGGCGGTAAACAATTTCATGGGGCACCTGGAAAATATCAACAAGGCCTTTAAGAACAGGGATATCCTGCTTACCATCGCCATGGACGGAGAGAACGCCTGGGAATTTTTCCGCAATGACGGACATGACTTCCTGGGATTATTCTACCAACGCATTTCTGAGAGTGATTTTGTCAAAACGGTAACCATAGACGAATATTTGGAATCTAACCCTGCGCAAAATAAGATCAAGCGCTTAAGCGCCGGCTCCTGGATCTACGGCGAATTCGGCAAATGGATAGGAAACTCCGAAAAGGTAAAATACTGGGAGTGGCTACGGGATGCCAGGAAAGCTTTGGAAAAAACAAGGGCCGCGCAAGAGATGGCTATAAAACAAATGCAGATACTTGAAGGAAGCGACTGGTTCTGGTGGGCAGGCGAAGACCCGGATGGGTCATTTGACCGCCTTTTCAGATTACATCTGAAGAATTTTTACAAGCTCATCGATCAGGAAGCTCCGTCTTATCTAAACCCTTGACACAGTTAGGGTTTTATGTTATAAAATAACTTCAAATGGACAAAAAAGAAATATACGAGCATCTGGCAAATATATACCTGGATGCCTCTTCTAAATCGTCAAAGAAAAAAAGAAGGTCAAAGCCGTATCCGAAACCGATCCGCAACACAATCCTCGTCGGACTACTCCTGATCTTGGGCTTGGGCAGCGGAGCGGCTTACTCGCATCTTAATTACCGCAACCAGAAGACCTTAACTTCGTTATTTCTCTACCAGGATGCGGCGAAACTGAATTTTAATTTCGATCCCGCGAAGAAAGAGACCTTCTCGCTGGAACTCAAACACTTAAACCTTTCAAAATACAAGACCTTGAGCTTTTCAGCAAGAAAAGGAAATCCCAAAGATACGCTCGCCCTGAAGATAGAATTTGTCAACCGCTTCAACGAAAAAGCGGAAGTCTATATAAAAGATGTCGCGGGAAAATGGACAAACCACACGATAGACCTGGCGCGTTTCGCCAGGATCAACAGCTGGGACCAGATGAAAACATTATCCTTCAGTGTCGAGGAATGGAATGCCAAAGAAAAATCGGGTATCGTTTATATAGATAACATAAGGATAGATAAATAAATCTTTTAAGGAGGAAGCGCCATGCGTATCATAGCGATTGCCAATCAAAAAGGCGGCTGCGGCAAAACGACCACGTCCATAAATTTGGCGGCGGCCCTGGCGGCCAATGACCGCAAAGTACTGCTCATCGACCTTGATCCGCAGGCGCACGCAACCAGCGGGCTGAATATCAAATCAGACTTAAGTATTTATAACGTCCTTTCCAAGATCACGCACAAGAAATGCCGGCTGGACGAGATCATCCAGAACCTGGGAGAGAATTTCGACATCGCCCCGTCCAACCTTATCTTAAGCACCTTAGAGCAGGAGTTAAGCGGAGAGATCGGCCGTGAAAGCCGGCTCTGCGACATTCTGAGCGATTTCAAGAGTAATTATGACTACATACTGATCGACTGTCCGCCTAACCTGGGGATACTTACGATCAATGCCATCCGCTCGGCGAACGAAACGATCATACCGGTAGAGGCCAGCAGGTTCTCTCTGGAAGGACTAAGTCAGCTTACCAGTATCATCGACCTGGTCCAGGAAAGGCTCGGCCACAAGGTGGATTTCCGCGTCCTGGTCACCAACTTTGACTCACGCCTTCAGCATTCTTTCAAGATGCTGGAGAAGATCAAGGCTGATTACCGC
>JAQUKF010000030.1 GCA_028719265.1 Candidatus Omnitrophota bacterium | reverse complement strand
GAGCGAATTCATTAACCGCCAGGGCTTTGGGGAAAAGCTTGTTCTTCCAACTGTTGTTGTTGGCCTCCATATAAGGAGTGATATCCAGGATATGCCCGGCCTTGATAAAAGAGGCGAAATCGCGTTTCTCCCCGAGGATGCCGAAAACATCCGGGAGATTCGTGCCTTGGGCTGCGGCGCGTATCTTCTGAGAATAAGCGTCCGAAGGGGCATAAAGCTCGAAATTCACCTTTATGCCGGTCAACGCCTCATATTTCTTTGCCAGCTCCTGGAAGGCAGGATCGCGGTCAGTCATCCAGTGCCAGATATTAATAGTGGGTTTTGATTCTAATTTTTGGCTGGAACAGCCTGTTGCCGAAAATAACACCAACATAACCAATAACGCATTCTTAAACAACATCCTATACTCCTTGTGTAGGGAACACAACATCGGTGCGCTTCCATTTAGCTCCGGGTGTCTTCCGCTTGTCCTGGGGAATATGATTCATATGGGATAGCTTAAAAAGACGTAATGCTAAAAGTTAACATATTTTAGCAGGAAGGTCAAGTTTTTTATTGACCGCGGCAGAGCTTAATTAAGCCCGCAGCAAACGGGAGATCCCCATAAGCTCGGCTTTTTCCAGTTCGATCCCGATGCGGTAGCCCTCCTTCTCTCCAGACCTTGCCCAGACGACCTGCCCCCTTGTGTATAGAGGCTCCGTACTGTTGGGAACATCCAGCCATATCTCTAAAGCTGAACGCGGCTTTAATTCCTGTCGGGTAGATAACCCCAACCCTTTCGCGCTCACGTCAAAAGTCTGGGCCACTCCCTCCCGGCCGTCCAACCCTATGAAACGCGCGGGGAATTCCTTCCTGAACCTTTCAAATATGCGATGATCTGTCATGCCTTCTTCACCCCCTTTTTTTACATTTTAGTCCTTACAGACCCCATCCGCGGCATTTCTTCTGGACCATCATCAGGTAAAAATGATAAATCTTTCGGATCTCTTTGCCGTTTAACCTAACCGTTTGATCTATTAAGTTCAGGCGTTTAGATCTTTCCATAAATGCCTAACCAACAATTCGGGGAAATTCTTCCTTATATACCCTTCTATGCTATCTTTTACAAACATGGACCCGGGATGGAACGCAAGACCGTATGTGCTGCTTTCGTAACCGCTCTGCCGCCAAACTACCTGCGCTTCTATCCTCAACTCAAAATCTTCAGCCAGGGCTAATTTGAAATTAGAAAATACGTCATCAAACAGGTCTCTCCTCAACGAAAGACGCATCCCTCCCTGGCTTATGTCTTCTACGGTGCACGGAATAGCCTTCACCCCATTCTCAAAAGCCACCTCCGCGCCACGGTCAATCTGCCATCTTGGATGCTCCCTGCGCTCATTCATCTTCCCACCATAACCCCCTGGAATATGTTAATTTACATATATTATCTCCTCTTTGCCGAATAAATCAAGAGGAAATTTATTTTCCGTCGCAAAAATAGATTTTATATCTGATCCCAGAAATTCCTGGCTTCACTTGAGATCCTTTCCGTATCGCTTGCCACGGCTTCCGTAGTTTTGGCCGTAAGCGTAAAACCTTCAAGCCCTTTAGCTAACGAAACGATCGCCTTCTCAATATTCTTAGCCGTATCCGTATTGATAACCGTTTCTTCGCTAAGACCATTATTGAATTCACGCAAATATTCTCTTGACGCCTCGGAATTCAACAGGGCGGTTACGGCTGTCGCCGCGTCAAGCGAGAGTATCCCGGTAGGAGAAATCCGCCCGCTGTCTTTAAAAGCCGCCGCCGACTCATCGATATCCTTCTTGGTACCGACAAATAAAATGTTGGCAGAAGGAATACCCGATCCGGCCAGCTTATCGGCAAGCTCCTTTGATGTAGGAGCCACGACAACAGATTTCTCCCCGAAGAATATCTTGGCGTTTTCCGCCTCTTCTCCATATAAGGCCACGCGTAATCCTTTTAACTTGACCGTTTCCTTTATTATATTACGCAGCCCCAGGACACCATTCTTTTGCACATAGTCCGCTCCGTAAACAACGGCGATTTTCTGATCGACACCGAGAGCATTGGCGGCCTTAACAAAACTCGACAGAGATTTAACCCCCGTTTTCTCGGAAACGGCATTATTCAGATCGATCAATTCCAATGCATCGAGCTTTTCTATGGGAAGCGCCTGTGCCACATCGGCTGCCGCCTGAATATCTTCAAGGCCGCGTTCGGCGGCAAGCTTATCCCCGCGCGCCAACCCCTCGCCGGCTTTGCCGCCCGTAGAAAAATAGACATTCCCCACTCCGGCATTTTTGAAGGCCAGGGTAGTGTCAGCGCCTACAGCAACATTGATAATCCCCTTGCCCTTTTCCTCTCCCGGACCCTCCTTGATATAAGAAAAGGAGTTTACGGAAAATTCCGGGATCTCAACGACCCCCATCGGCCCGTTTCCAAAATGGACCAACCCTTTGGGAACACTTAATGCATTCTCTACAAATTTGGCTTTTGTCTGCGGGCCTATTTCAAACACAAACAGGTCTTTGGCATTCAAGGTCTTTAGCCCTTCTGCGGTCTCAACCTCAAATGTCCCCATCTTTAACTGCTCAAGCGTAACTACATAGGTATGGGCCCCGGCAGGAAGCTCTCCCTTATCGATCCAGGATATATTTTCTCCGGTTGCCTTCTGCGTTACGTCCATGTCGCAGGCAATGAAATCCTGGGGGATTTCAAGCCGTATGCCGTATTTTTCGGCCAACTGGATGATTTTGCCCGCGTACTCCTCGGAACCAACCGGAAGCCTGTTGGCCAGCTTGATACCATACTTTTTCAATAAAAAGGCGGGCGCCGGACCGGTACCCAGATTAATGAACCCTCCCTTTTTCATATTCGGGATGATATTGAATAGCATCGGCATCTTTTCGCTAAGCTTTGGCCCCCCGCCGAAATCCAGCCCGTAAATGGAATTAACATATCCCTTGAGGTTCCTGTATTCCTCACCGATCAGATCACCTTTCGCGATCGTCTTGAAATACTTGAACATTTTCAGAACCGTTACATCTCCGGCCGACTCCCATGCCCCGAACGCGTCGTTGATCGCGACACCGTTGTCATTGAGTGAGGCATAATCCCGCGCGAGCTTTTCCTCGCCGTTTTGCTCGCCTTTGGCGAAACGGCAGTTTTCCAGATACACGAAGTCATCGGTCGTCGAAGCCAGATAATCCTTGACTTTTCGGACATCAAGCCCCTCTTCGGTAACCGAATCTTTGATAAAACCAAATTTCATGGCATATCCCATTTCATCCGCGATCTTTTGCGCGCGTGCCGCAACCGGCCCCATAGAATACGCCGAGACTACCTTGCCTTTAGGTTTATTGTTGTGAGAAACAATGATAACCTTGGCGCCCCTGGCCTTAAGTTTAAGCAAGGTCGGCATCATGCGCCGGATCCTCTCGTCATCCTTAATCTGCCCCTTATCGTTGGAAACGTTATTGTCCACCTTCAACACTATCCAGCCATCCTTGACTTGCGAATCGGTAAGGTCATCGATTGTCTTAAGTCTTGGTTGCCCCTGACGACTCTCCGTAGCAACGGATTTCAAGGGCAGGCGTCTTTCAACTCCCGCCTTGATCTCCGAAATACCCATCGCCTCATCCACCAGGCGGATAGCGGCATTCTTGTTCATCAACCCGAACATTGCCTGAGCCGCGTTGACATTCTCGGGCACAACATCGGATTCCTGCGGCACGGCAAATGTAATCTTAAAATCTCCCGGGATGTCCGATTTTGTCACCTGGCAGGCAATGATATACGGCTGCGTGACATCCGCAACCGAATTAATACTTCCGTAAATACCATACAGCACGCTGGTTTTAAATTCAAACTTGTCAAATTCAACCAATCCTACGCGGGACTGCCTGCGTAATATTTGCTGGATAGTACCAAGGTCTAAACCTTTCCCCCGTATGGTACCCGTATGAAAATGAAAATGCGTGGTGGGCTGCATTCCGGCAGGAGTATTTATAGCAGTCATGTTCCGCTTCTGCATCTCGGTAAGCACCGTTATTAAATCAGCCCCGTGGTGGTACGAAGGAGACAGGGAGCTTGCATCGGGAGGAAGGCTCGATTTTTCATCTGAAGGATCAGCCGCCCTGCGCATCGCCGTATTATCAATGATTACATTGCTGAAAATATCCAGGATCGCTCCATAGATCCTTGCCATAGCTGTTGTATTACAAGAGACCACCCGTACAAAATCTTTATTGACGGCGGCCTCATAATTTGTGGAACTGGAGAATGAAACCATGCCATCGGCATCCTTCTCCCCGCCCTGAAGCACCACTTTTAAATTCTTAAATTTTGAGTAAATATCTTTAACGTTTTGGGCGCCTATCTTACCGGGAGTACAATCAATTACCATATCTGCCTTTTCCAGCCCCTTTTCCAGCGTATCTTCTATGGCGATGCCGGATTTTTTAAATTCCGCCATGATTTTAGGTTCCGGGGAAGAAGCGAGCAGGATCGGGAAACCTTTCTCGGAGGCATCGATGCTATCCGGCTTAACGCTCCTGGCCGTGACCTGCACATAAAAACCGGATTTGCGCAATGCTTCTGCGGCCTTGGCCCCAATCGTGCCATATCCGTTTACAACCACGGTATATTTGGGCTGAACGATCAATGAGGTCCAGCCGGAAATCTGTTTCCATGATTTCTTAAATGTGAGCAATGAAGGGCGGGATTCCGCTGACATGCCTTTAGCGCGGTATTCCATCTGGAAATCCTTGTGCCTGCCCCACCAGTATTTTGTTCCGGAAATATCCCCCATCGTAAAATCCTGCCGGGTTACCTTCGTATCATAACCGGTTAAAACCTGCTTCATCTTATTGCCCTGCTGCATGATGATCTCAAGCGTTTTATTGCTCTCCGACGTAACCAGAGAGGCGTATTCCAAAACGTTGGCATAAAACTCCTCTTTATTATCCTCGGTCAATTTATCCACGGGAAGGACCATCAATGTCTGCAGTTGGGAATTTTCTTTGCAAACGGCAAATGCCTTTCCGTTCTTTAAAAGACGCACATATTTCTCTCCATTATGGGTCCGGCCGCCAAAGGCCTTTTTCATCGCGCTTTCAAAAACCGTCTCGCTCTCCCCTGTTTTCGGCTCAATCAACTCCTTTGTAAAGTCCCCTATGGATTCCGTATCTACCGACTTTATGTTATTCTTGCTGAATGTTTTATCCAGCTGGGCAAGATCCTTACGCACCTCCGCCAGTTCCTTCCGGGTCCTGTCTGCCGCAGGCTTAGGTCTCAGGTTGTCCTGCCCTGCAAAGACATGACCTTTGGGTGACATGAAACTAAAAATAAAAACGCTGATGATAAAAACCGCCGGAATTCCTGCAGCCGCTTTTTTTGCAGTCCTAAACATTTTAAACTCCTCCTCTTCTGGATTGCTTTATTTTTATATATAAACGGTTATCCGCCATCTACCTATCCCCTGACCCTTACCAGGAATTCTCCTATTTTTCTACGCCTGACCTCTTCTTCTCCGGACTTTATCTCTTCAACCGATCTGGGAGCAGGTGTCAAGTCCCCGGAGAACTCCAGCACCTGGGCCTCCTGTAATTTCTCAAGTATCTGGGAACGGTTGCTATCATAGGCCTTTTCCGAAATGGCCCCTGAAGATCTTAATCGGGCCAGGAATTCTTCGAATGCCGCATCAACCTGGGGAATGCTGTTCATTTCCCTGACCGCCTTAGCTATCCCTATAGTGCTGAATTGTCCAATAGCTATCTGTTTAACCTTGCTCTTGCCTATTTCATCGCTGGCTGTCTGGCCGGGTAACCTTAACATAACGGTATTCTCCGGTTTAACTCCCAACCTGGACAACTCTGCTAATACCCCTGCTAAATTCTCTGAGGCAATCGTATTCTTATCGCCGTTCAACAAGAGTGTCTTTATAATATCGGCGTCCTGGCCGTATAGAGCGATCCTTGCCACGCCGCCTGCCTTGGAAATTATCTCAAGGGCGGTCCTTACCCCGCCGGCCTTAAAGAAATCCGTGGAAATAACCAGGGATAGGTTTTCCGCCTTTACGGAAGAACCCTGCAGGGCAGCGGATACCGAATTGATATAGGCGCTAAATGCCTCTCCTGCGGACGCCTCATACGAAACCTTGTCCGTACTTATAAAATCACGCAATTCCTCCACGCCGATATTCAGCTTCCCGGCGATCTCGGCCAACATTCTTTCTCTGGCGTCAATCTCCGCCAGGCGGTCCTCTTTAACAGCCCGCACGTCCTGAACATGGTCTCCGGATTTAAGCCCGTCGGCATTTGTGGCCGCGGCAAGATCGCCTATGGAAACTTCCTCATCTTTGGCTTCCGCTTCTTTAGAACGATGCGATATGATATATTCTATGCCGTATTGTTTTGCCAGGCGTATGACTTCAAGCGTGCCCAAGTAACCCTTTTGCGGATCATTGATGCCCGTGGTAAGGAAGCCGTTCTGGTTAAGCTTGATAAGGATCGCCAATTTCTTGGTCACTTTGCCGGTTGACGGATCAATCATATTGTTGGCCTTGAGCAGTTCGATCATCTTCATGAGGCGGTTGCCCTGGGTTACAGTAAGGTCATCCATAACCAGCATAGTATCATCGCCCAATGCCTTTACCATTTCGATCCATCCATCCCAATCATCTTCGCCTAAACCGTCTTCAAGAGAACGAATGGGATATTTCTTTACCCAGCCGGCATATATCTCGATCAGCTCTGCCGAAGAAATCTCGCGCCCCTCGTAACTATAGAGATCAGTGTGTCCGTCTATCAGCATAGAGGTCGCTGCGGAATCCAGGGCAAGGGCTACTGTCCCCGGCTTCCCGGACATGGAAGGCTCATATCCCGCATTCTTGATCGCGGCTATCATACAGTTCAACACGAACTCATGCACTCCTACCTTTTGATCCTTTAACTCGCGGATATTCAGATTTTTGATATTATATCTATGCGCATTGGCATAAATATCGGCAAGCTTTTTATTTGTGAGGTCCTCTATCTTATAACCGCCCTCTTTGCCCCTTAAATCACCTATCCCCTTATCATCCGTCTTGGCTTTTAACCCCAGCAGTTGATAAATTATGCCCAGGTGCCTGTCTATCTCGTCATTCATCCTGTTGCCTTCGGCAATATCCTTTCCGAATGTAACTACCATAAACTCCTGCAGATCCAGGCTGTTCTTGGCATGCAACCCCCCGTTGGTAATGTTATAGAGTATGGCGGTCTTCAAAGTTTCCGTTGGAGCCAAATCCGGAGCAATCTTGTGGATAAGCTCATAGAGTCCCTCCATCCCCATCTGCCGGGCCGCGGCCCAGGCTATGGACATCTGGTAAGTAAGGGTGGTTTCCGCCCCTAATCTTTCCTTGCCATCGCTCTTCTTCAACATTTCCTTATCCATGTTCAACATCAACTCACCGATCTGCGCCAGCTGATCAGCCTTTAGGCCATTCTTTTGCACCTCTTTGTTTACCGCGTTTATATTCTGCATAATCTTGTTGAACCCGTCGTTTTCCTGCAGTATAGTCGCGGCCTCATCTTTGCCCGCAGAGGTCCCGGCCGGCTGCACATAGTGCCCTTTTGCCCCTCCGGCCAATGTAACGTCTGTACGGACGGAAGGAGAGCCGCCCGCCGTAGTCAATGTGACATCTATTTTGTCAACCGACAGTAAAGGAAGTTTCCATCCGCTTGCGCCGGCTTCTTTCCATGCAAAGAACTTATTGCCAAGGAAAGGAACATTTCTTAACTCTACTTTCCCGCTTGTCCATAATTCATACAGCTCGCTCTTTCCTATATAGCGCGACTCAAACTGGCCTGTCTGTGTATCCCAGAAATCGAAAACGCGCCTGGATTCACCTTCGGCCATGCCGCTGAAGACGTATTCCGTTTCGGAGGCATTCTTTAAATCTTTTCTTAAAGACCGCTCCCCCGAATTCTTTGTTTTTGCAGAGGTCGGACGTAAATTGCCTGCTTCGGCATAACAGTCGGCCGGCGTCTTGCATGCTGCAAATTGAAGGGCAATGAATACCAGTATGAAACCTAAAGACATTTTGTTGCGCATAAATCTTTCAAACATTTCCCGATCCTCCGGTTGCTGCAACTGTTGTTTTGTTGACCACGCGTTGATTCCCGTAAAACACAAAAAACCTTAAGCCTCTTTCTTCACCTGAGCTTCTGACTGGCTTATCGTTTCGGCCTGCACTGCCAGATCAGCCGTCCTTCCTATTTCCGAAAGCACAGGGTCCATATCGCTGAATGCGCGCTTAAACTCCTTTGCGAACTTCTCGGCGATATCCTCCTTTGTGGAGGCATCGCTGATCTTTTTCTTTTTCTTTGCCCAGGCATAAGTGCCTTTGAGGAATTTCACAAATAAACTATCTTTCAGCATATCGATCTTTTCTGTCGCCTTCCCGCTTTTAAGATCTTCCGCAAAGCGCATCATTTTCATGCGGGCATTCTCGCTTAACCCTGCTATAAGTTCATCGGGATGTTCGCGGCAATACTGGGTGAGTTCCTGCGGGCTGAGCCCGTCGTCCAATTTGGATAAAACATTCAATACTATCTGCTGGTGAATGGTAGCGATATTCACCTTGACGACCCCCGAAAAATTAACCAGGTCCGTCAATTCGACCTCTTTGGCCTTAGAAGAACCGTGCTGGGCAGCGCCGAACCCCGGCTTTTTCTCTTCCGATACGCCTTCAAAAATGATGTCGGACAACATTCTCAGCCTCTCCGTTATCTCCCTGGATATAAAGGGTGAGATGGCGCCTACTTGCGTCATAACCTGCAGTGTATTTTTATCAAATTTATCTCCATGCCCGGAACCATTGTTGAACGCCAGCACCAAGAATGTGAATTTCCCGTCCCGTTCAAACAGGGACTGCTGCAAAACAGGGGTGATCTTGGAGACCTGCTCGCTGGAAAGCCCTTTCAGGCGGCTTAAAATAAGATCCATATTTCCTATCAAGCACAGTTTCTCCCGGGTAACTGTCAATGCGCAATTATTCTCAACCAGCGCTTTAGAGACCACATCCCAGTCCAATCCGGTCTTCTCAAACCCTTCTTTTGTGAATGTTCCTAAGAGATCCAACACCATAACATCAACTGCCAGAGGGTTGGTCAATTGCGCCTCAAGCTTATTATCGCGCCTGGGATTGGGGAACTCCTCATCCACGTGCCCGATTTCAGCCTCTATCCCTACCCTGCCGATCAACCAATTCAGCTCGGGAGTAGTCTTTATAACTCTGTTTATATTATCTATCTGGAAATTGGTCTCTTCGGCGTTGCTGCCGGGGATAAGCATAAGCTTCTGTTTCTCGGAAAGGCTGTTCTTGATCTCTTCCGGGATGTGCCCGGCTATCTTTGCCTGCTCGATTTCAAACATTACCTTATCATAGGCGGTATATACTGACTGGGGCTCAAGCTTGTTTTCGCGTGCAGCCTTGGTTAGGGCGGCGAATCCTCTCCCCACCTCATCCTTCTGCCTCTTGATCTCTTCTTCGCTCTTATGCAAAGCGCGCATATTCCTCTCTACATGATCCAATGTCTCTTTAAGTAAATCCGCGTCCTTCTGGTCGTCGGCCTTGAGGAAATTTACCCCCCATTCCAGAGGAAGCGAGAATTCCTTCTGCAGCTTCACGACTAATTTCTCCTGCGGGGTACCTTTAGCCAGGTAGTAATCAGCCACATACTTGGCTCCGAATTTATCGCAAATAGTGGAGCCGTCTACCGCAAAAGATGTAAAACCCGCAGCCAGCAATACAGCATTCTCTTTGGCAATATCGTCATGCTCTTTCTTAAGGTTGGCCTTGAGTTTTTCCTGGACGGATTGCAGAATTTCCAAGGGGATATTGTCTAACTGGACATCGTCGATTTTTTTATAATTAAATGAACCCGCCCCGTTCTTCTCTTCGTAAACCTTCTTAAGTATCCCCAATTGGTTGAACGACTCCTGGTCATACTGCATATGATCGGCATGCATGACGATAGGGCCGTTGAATCCGACTCTCCGGGCAACTTCTTTGATATACGCAACGACTTCTTTGCCGCTTAAGGCGTATTTGGTTTGAGAACGCGCGACTTCGCAGATGAGGATAGAATTATTCTGTTTGGCGGAAAGCATATGGCCCACCAATTGGTTATAATCCAGTATATTGTCGGCCTTGACTGCCTTGCCGTTCTTCCTGAGCGCCCGGTAAGCATCTCCTCCTGCGATAAAGAATTGACCGGGCTCTCTTTTGACCAGATTGGCGGTATCGGCTGATCCAAGCGCGTCAATAGCCCTCTTATCGTTCCTGGCAATGAGATAAGTGATCGAATCCTGGATGGCCTGCACCTGCTGCCTGGTCATGGTAGATTTAACCACAATAGATGCGAGTTCTCTTTTTAAACCGTTTTTTATGTTGGATAAAAACTGTTTACCTGGCATGCCGGGGTTCTTGATAACCTTGGACGCCTCTCCCGGCTTTCCCGGCACCACTGTATCCGGGGAATCCTCGATTTCATTGCTCTTATCGGATACAAAACCGCGGAAAGTTATCCCGCCGGGGCCTATGAGCACGTAAGCGCCTTCCCCGCCAAACTTGGGAGCCATACCTTTATCCACGTTCGCATGCGCGTATTCTCCATCTATTAATAAGAATGGTTCCTTAAGCTTGTTCACCGGATTATGCCCGGTAGCCCAAACCCGCACACCTAACCTCGATTGTATTTTGGCAACCCCTATCTTTTCATAGTTATACCTTTCATTGGCAGGCTTGATCCGGGTAGTCTTGTCCGCATACCAGGAATTGACCAGATTCATAGCTTCCCAATTCGCCGATAGCGGCCTGCCTGTATCTTTTATATCGTCAGAAATAGCCTTCAGGCCATCGAACATCTCCTTGTCCGTGTAAGTCTTGCCTTTATAAACAATCACAATGCGGCCATCGTCTTCTACGGGGAACCACCCGTGCGAAAGCATATTGCCATAGGGATCCTTCAGGTAAAGATTGAAGTTCCTGCGGTAAAAATCAGCCAGTGCCTGTAAGGTATGGCTGCGCACATAATTTCCCTGGGTGACCCTTTCGCCGTTGAACTCGGCGCGGTCATCTTGGATCAATTGTTCGGTAACCCCCGGCGTCTCAATCATTGCGTTAAGTTCATCGATTACCGCCGTACCCCAGTCTTTATGGCTGGACCAGTCTTTAGTCCACCATTCAACGGATCTATAGGCCTGGGTATTTATGGAACTGAAGATGCGATACCACCATTTGCCTAAGCTTAATGCCTCATTCAGGCTGTTGTTAACGGCGCTGGTTATAGTATCGGCCAACTCAATAGCTTCCTCCCATACCGCCAATTCGTCCTTTCCGGCGGAAGAATCCTTCCTCGTTCCATAACCTTTCTTGAGCCGCTGGAGCAGATCTCCCCACCATGCCCCTGAAGTCTTTCCCATTCCGTTCAAACCCACATAGGGATCGGGAACATCGATGCGCGCAAAATGACCGATAAAATCCTCCATCGCATCCAGTTGTTCTTTATTCCAGGTTGTGTTGTACTTTTTATAATAAG
>JAQUKF010000029.1:4055-11719 GCA_028719265.1 Candidatus Omnitrophota bacterium | reverse complement strand
GCAGGATTACAGCTCATTTTTCCAATAGTATTTATATCGAGGGTAAAAAGGATGGTTTTTGCCCCGAGGCGCGCGGAGGCTAAAGATGCTTCGGTGCCGGCATGGCCGGCACCGACAACAATCACATCAAAATTGTCCATGAAGATATATTCGAGGAAACTAAATTAACATTTAGAGTAACCGCAGGCATGGCATTTTACGCAGCCTTCCTCGTGACGAAGGGCGCCCCCGCAATCAGGACAAACCCCGACGATATTCACCTGCTCGTTCAAATCCGATGCCTGCAGCTGGTCATCATGGGAATGTTTCATGGGAATGACCATCGCTTCGGAAACGGCCGCAACGGGGGCCTGCACGTTAACCAGCCGGCGTTCTATAACGCGGGCAATGGCATCGGCGCAGGAAAATATCCTTTGCCCCTTTTCCCAGGAAGGAGACGGACAACGGATATTACGCAACTGTTCGATAATTGATTTGACTTCGATCCCGGCGCGGAAAGCCAAAGAGACAAGACGCCCGGTTGCCTCAAGCTGGCTGGCGGCGCAACCGCCCGCCTTCCCCATTTGAGTAAATAACTCAAACGGCTTGCCATCCTCATCAACATTGATCGTTACATAAAGGTTGCCGCAACCGGTGGACACCTTGGTTGTCGTACCTATAATTACCTCCGGGCGCGGCCGGGGAGCGATTTCTTTCTTCTGCTCATGGAGCTGGACGTTCTGCGTTTCATGCTTCTCTTTTGGCTTGCCTACATTCAACACCTGCTCCTCGCGGCTGCCGTCCCTGTAGATAGTTATACCCTTGCAATTCAATTCGAAGGCCAGGATATACGCCCTGCGCACATCCTCTATCGTCGCCTCATGGGAAAAATTGATCGTCTTGGACGTAGCGTTATGCACATACTTCTGGAATGCCGCCTGCATACGCACATGCCATTCCGGAGAAATGTCATGGGAGGTCACGAAAACCCTGCGCACATCTTCGGGGATCTCCTTGATATCCTTCAGCGGGACGCCTTCGGCTATCCTTTCCATAAGTTTAAGGCCGTAAAATCCCCTTTCGCGCGCCACCTGCTCGAACAACGGCTCAACCTCCACCAATTTATCGTTATCCATGACCTTGCGGTAGTATGATATGGCGAATAACGGCTCGATCCCGGAAGAACAGGGACCCGCAATAATACTGATCGTCCCCGTGGGGGCGATGGTAGTCAAGGTCGAATTGCGCATTCTCGTTGAGCCGTCTTTCCTGTCGTATATACTGCCCTTAAAAGCCGGGAATACCCCTTTTTCTTTACCCAGCTCCAGGGATTTCCTGTTAGCCTCTTCCAGCACAAAAGACATTACTTTTTCCGCCAAGGCTACCGCCTCTTCGCTGTCATAAGGAATATTCAAACGTATCAACAGGCTTGCCCAGCCCATCACCCCTAATCCAACCTTACGGGTAGCCTTGGTAGCCTTTTCTATCTCCGGCAGCGGGAATTTATTCACATCTATCAGGTTATCCAGGAAATGGACGGCCAGGCCGGTTACCCTCTTTAATCTCTCCCAGTCTATCTCGCAACGGGAACCGGTATTCCTGCACATCCTGTCCAGGTTGATCGAACCAAGGTCGCAGCTTTCGTAAGGCAAAAGCGGCTGCTCGCCGCACGGATTGGTACTTTCGACTTTCCCCAGTTTCGGAGTAGGGTTGTATTGATTTATCCTATCAATGAATATGATGCCTGGCTCTCCGTTCTTGTGCGCCTGCTTGACGATCAGATCGAACACCTCTTTGGCGCTTATCTTCTGGACCGGTTTATGGGTATGAGGATCAACCAGGTCATAATCTTCTCCGCTGGCCAGCCTGCGCATAAATTCGTCGGTAATGGCAACAGAAATGTTGAAATTGGTAATATGGTTGTTGTTCTCTTTGCAGGTTATGAATTCCATAATATCGGGATGATCCACGCGCAATATACCCATATTCGCTCCGCGGCGCGTCCCTCCCTGCTTAACCGCCTCGGTCGCCGCGTCATAAACGCGCATAAAAGAGATCGGGCCAGAGGCCACCCCGCCGGTAGTCTTGACTACCGCGTTCTTGGGGCGCAAGCGCGAAAAATTAAAACCCGTCCCGCCGCCGGACTTATGGATCAGGCTGGTAATCTTCAGTGTTTCGAAGATCGACTCCATGGAATCGTCGATTGGGAGGGTAAAACAGGCGGAAAGCTGCCCCAGTTCTTTACCGGCGTTCATCAAACACGGGGAATTGGGCAAAAACTCCAGGTTGGTCATAATCTCAAAAAATGCCCCCTGGAGTTTCTTTATCTCCTCTTCCGATTTTCCATATTGTTTGTCGGCGACTGCGATTGCACCGGCAACACGGGTAAACATCTGTTCCGGGGTCTCGATAAGCTTACCCTCTTTGTCCCTGCAAAGATATCTTCTTTCAAGGACCTTTATGGAATTGGGAGATAATTTTAGATCCATTTTTCACCTCGATAATAAGGAAGGTTGATGTAAATACTCCACCAATATAACAAAAGGAACTTAAGTTGTCAACAAAAAGAATTACAAGATGTGGTGTGAACCAATGTCTTTATATACAATAGATTGTATTAAAGTCTATCCGCCGGAAAATGGTTTGCAGGATTCCCGGATAACCAATTCTGCGGGAAGCAGAATCTTCTTTGGTGCATTTTTCTTCAAGGCGATCAGCCGGTTCAGCTCCTTGACACTCTCTTCTGCCATACGTATCAAAGGCTGGCGAACGGTAGTAAGGGCAACCGGGCCGTACAACCCGGAGGGATTATCGTCAAAACCGACAATAGACAAATCCCTCGGTATGTCCCTGCCTAATTCGCGCGCCACCGCCATCACCTCCAGGGCCATAGAGTCGGAGGCGACAAAAACAGCGGTTGCCGGATCGGAAGCCTTCAGCAGGTTTTCTGCGGCGCTCCTTGCCTGTCCGCGCGAATAATCGGTATGGAATATATACTCTTCTTTAAGTTTGATGCCGTTCTTCTGCAGCGCCAGCTTATATCCTTCCAGGCGTTTCGCCGCCGCCTGTGTCAATACGTCCCCGGTAATGTGCGCTATTTTCCTATGGCCCAATTCAATCAAGTAGTTGACCGCGCCCTCTGCTCCCCCGCAATTGTCTACGGCGATACAGGAGACCTCCAGATCCTCCGCGTAATAATTGATAACCACGGTAGGTATCCCCTTCTCCAGGCTGTCCTCCAGCTGGGCGCGGTTGCCGATGATATCGGAGAAGATCATTCCTCCTATCCCGCGCAATGACAAAGTTGAACGCGCGTCGGTCAGGTGTAAAAGCAAATCCAGCTTTAAGGCCTCGCACATTGTGCCGACCCCGCGGATAATCTCCAGGGCGTAGAATGAATAAAAAACACCTTCGTAACGGGGGATAACCAGGGCTACGACATTGCTCTTGCCGGTGGCCAGGCGTTGGGCAAAAACAGACGGCTGGAATTTCAATTCCTTGACCGCGCTCATTACCCTGATGCGGTTTTTTTCCTTTACCGTGCCTATCTTGTTGATGACCCTCGAGACGGTAGTGATGGAAACTCCGCTTTTACGGGCCACATCCAAAATGGAGATATTCTTGGAGGGAAGTTTTTTCGTACGGGTCATTTATCTAAAAGGAGGCTACTTAACGCTGTCTCCGATTCTAAAGGCGGTGCTCTTTTTCTTTATGTCACAGGCGGAGATATTCCCCCTCACCTGGATTACTTCAATGGAACCTATGGGTTTTTCATTCCGGTAAACCTTGAAAGAATTCCCTGTCTTGACCCCGGAAGAAGAACCCGCATCTATGACCACGAAATTGCTTTCGGGGTTTACTGCCAGGATCCTGCAGGAAGAAGCGGATTTAGCGGTATCTTGCGCTTCGGAATCCGGCGAAGAACGTACAACTATCGCCGGCAGCTCTACCGCCTCTTTGGCCTTTTTATCCGGGACGGCGGCCTTTCCGCTCCTTACGTCATCCAGGCCCTGTTTAAGAGAATCTATCTGGGACATTTTATCCGCAAGCATGGCCTCCATTTCGTTCAAGCGCCTCTCGACCGTAGACTTCCCGTCTTGAAGCTCCTGGACTTTTTTCTCCAGCAAGGCCTTACGGTTATTCAAACTCTTTAGCTGCCTGATAAGTACCAAATTCTCATTCTTGACCGTCCTGAGGCTGTCATGGATCTTGGATTTATCATTCTTCTCCCTGACTACATCCTGAGCCAGGCTGTCTATAAGCTTCTGGTTATAATCGATCTGCCTCAAAAGGTCCGCCTTTTCATTTGTCAGGCTCTTTATATCTATCTCCAGCGCGCTCTTGTCCCTCTGCAGGGTCTCATTGCTGATCTGCATATTCCTTAATTCACTGCGAATGCTAACCAGTTGCATCTCCAGGTCGGTTTTTGCCTTGAGCACCCCCGCCCAGTAGGTATCGGCTGTATTGGGAACGACTACCTGTTGCTGCTTGACAACAGGTATTTCCTGACGGCTGACCTCCTGGCTCTGCTGCTCCAGCTTGCTCACCAGCTCATCCCTGGTGCGGCTGAGCTGATCATATTTTTGCAAGAGATCGACAAGATCCTGGGAAGCCTTATCCCTGTCATTCTTCAGGGAAGTAAGCTTCCTCTGGTTCTCCTTCAAGTCTCCCTCCAGCTGGTTTATCTTTCCGGTGAGGGCCATATTCTCGCTTTTTAAATCGTTACGCTCACGGATAAGCATCTGCTGCGAGCTGGTCGCCTGTATAAAAAGAAAAAGGCAGACCAAAGAAAAACCTGCCAAGCCGATGATAATAAATTTTACTTTCTGCTCCATAAATCCCCCTGTTATGGCGTTGCTTCTGCGCAAGAAGCGCTCAACCGGCCCCTTAATGAGACCGCATGAAAAACATGGCCTTATCGGATCACAGCTGGGCGAAAACCTTTTCCAAAACCAGGCTTGCCGCCCCCATGGCTACGGCATTCTCTCTCAATTGAGAATAAACTATCTTCAGGTCCTTCGTTGCTTCCCGGAAAGCCCAATCCATAACGGTAGACCTGATCTTGTTCAAAAAAATATCCCCCGCTTCCTCAAAACCTCCCCCGATAACAACTATCTGCGGGTTAAGGAGATTGACCAGATAAGCGATCTTAATACCCAATCTCTTGGCCGCCCTCTCCAGGGCCCCCAGCGCTATTGCGTTATTTGCGCGCCCGGCGACAAAAACGCTCTTTAAATCCGCGTCCTCCGCTCTGGTCGAAGTTATGCGGAAGAATTCCTCCGCCTGTTCTTTGGAACCGGCCAGCGCCCTCCTGACATCGTTAACAACTCCTAGGTCCATATCCCAGCGTTTTACAAAACAAGGCTGCTCATCCGAACAGGAAAAAGAATTCTGCTCCTTGTAATTATAAACTGAAACCTCCCCGGCGTACCCCTGCCAACCGCGGTAAAGCTCTCCGTTAATCATCATCCCGCAACCAACCCCTGAAAACATATAAAGAACATTCTTGTATCCGTTTTTCAGATCAAGCCAATGTTCGCCAAAGCAGGCGCTGGTAGCATCATTTTCTATTAAAGTGGGGAGATTGAATTCCTTCTCCATCAAGGCCTTCAGGGAAAGGTCCACCGATGCGTAAGTATAATAATTATCCATCTTCTGCGGCCAATGGATTGACCCGTCCTTTTTATTGATCAACCCGGCGACGCCTATACCGATGCCCTTTATATTCTCGGCATAACCTTTAGAGCGCCTCAGGATCTCACGCACGATCTCCAGGAGGCATTCGGATATTTCTTTCACGGATGTCTGCGGCCTGGCGATTTGGGTCTTGGTAATGATGTTGCCTTTTAAATTTACGAGAAGGCCGACCATGTTCATCAGGTTTAACCCCACCCCCACTGCGAAACCGGCGCGTGAGTTCAAATCCAAGAGCACCGGCCTGCGTCCGCCCTCAGATATATCCAACTCTTTTTCGTAAACCAGGTTCCCCCTGATGAAATCGTCAATATAATTAGAGATGGTTACCACATTCACACCCATCCCCTGAGAAATATCTGAACGGCTTATCGGTCCCTGTTTCCTGAGTATGTCAAATATTTCTATATTGCGTTTCTCTTTTTCGCTAAATACTTCTTTCTGTAGATCCAGTGTGTGCATGATACAATTTCACCTTTCTCGGTGGAAAACCATGGAAAATGTCACTTTCTTTATACTACTAAAGAATGTATAAGTCAAGTATTTTCAAGAGAATCAGTTAATTTAAGACGGTTCCGGGTGCGGCACGGGGAAACACAATCTATGTCTTGCCGCCAATAAAAGACAAGAGGGAATCCGGGGAATAGTCCGGCAGGTTAATTTACATCCACCATCACAAATGAAGAATCAGTCACTCCTGCCGGGGAAATTATGACCAGGTTGATCTCTTTTGTCCCCGGATCCTGATAAGAACATTTAAAATTCGCATCGGATGCTTCGGGAGAAGCCCCTCCCAGGTCTCCTGACCAAAGATATTGAAGCTGCACCTGGTTGCATCCGCTTTCGGGCATATTGGCGAAGGTGGAAACCTCGGCGCTCTGACCCTTGTCCAATACAAAGCTTGATATTTTCAATTCAGAAGATCCCGTTTCGGCCGGAATATTTTCTTTTTTCAGCATCGCGTCCATAAAAACTCTCAGGGCATACTCGATCTGCCTGTTCTCTTCGATCTCTTTAAGCCTCTGATTAACGAGCGTTTTCATCTCCGCATAGCCTTCCCCGGAGTTCTTTAATAAGGCCTCATAGTATTCCTTGGCCTTTAACAGGTCTCCCTCCCATTGCGCCAGGAGCCCAAGCTGGTAATAACCGGAGATTACGTGCGGGTTAACTGTTATTTTGGCAATAAGCCTTTCAAGATATTCCCTGGCTTTCGCTATATCTGCCAAGGTATAAGCGCTGATCACTCCGATCTTATAAACCGCTTCGTCAGAATGTACGCTATCCGGATAAAGTTGTATAAGACGGGAATAAAGCTCGCCGGCCTTTTTATAATCACCGAGCTTTTCTAAATTAAAGGCGCGCATATAGATGGATTCCTGGTCAAAGCTTCTCTCCGTACCCAACCCTTCTATCCTGGCATAGATCCCTTCCGCGTAAGACATGTCATACTGGCCTGCCGGTTTATAGACAAAAAGTCCGGCGAGGTCGAACAATTCCTTGATCAGCTCTTCGGTTTTCATCTTTTTGGAAATTCTATCTATATAGATATTATAGATTTCTTCGGCCAGCTCAAGGTTGCCGTCCTTATAAAACCCGTCCCCTGTCTCTTTCAACTGGGCATCGCTGATCTTACCCGTAGCAAGTTTATCGACATAAGTTTTATAAATCCTGCGCGCGCCCGGTTTTTCTCCGGAAACCAGGAGCTTATCCGCGACATCCTTCAGCAATCCCGCCTCAGCCGTTGACTGGGCGTAGGCGTTTACGTCCTCGATCAATTCATCCAACCCGTCTTCTCCAAATGTACCCTGCTGGTCACTGTAAAACTGCCAAAGCAAAAGTCTGGCCTTAACCCTTAAAGGGCTCTTATTGTCTGTCGCTGAAATAACCTTCTTGGCAGACTCCAATATCTGGTCCCGGTAAGTGTTGCCATTGGCAAAATAATCATCCCATAATTGCTGCTCCTCAAGATATTTAAGCTGGCTATAACGGGT
>JAQUKF010000029.1:0-3955 GCA_028719265.1 Candidatus Omnitrophota bacterium | reverse complement strand
CGTTCTCCATCTTTTCGCCCAAACTGACCAGGCCGAACCATTCCTCGTTCATGTTCATATTGCCCGGGGCGCGGATATCGAAATAATAACTTCCGTTGGACCATCCGCTCTCGGTATCATGTACCTTCCAGCTGTCGGGGTTATCCTGGGTATGTTTCCACCATTCATCCGTCCACTCAAAGATCGTGCCCCCGATACAGTTCCCCGCCCCATCCTTGTTGTTGGCCAGGTTCTCGTAAATCTGGTTCCATTGGCATTGCAGGAAAAAGGCCTGCATATCCTGGTTCTCTTTCTTTAAATAAGCGTCGTAACAATCCGCGCCGAACTCCGCCAGGAGCAGCGGCTTATCAAAGGTCATGCGCAGCGACCTGAAAAGATTACCAAAGGTTTTGCCGCGATAAATTATGCACGCCACAAAATCGACATCCTGGCAATATTTATTGGCGGAATCCAGGCCTACCAGCTCGCCGTTCCCCAATCCCACCGGGTGGTCGGGATCTATCTTATGCACCTCTTTGGATATTTCATTGACAAAAGAATAATAAATCTCTGCGCGCAGCATCTTCTGCCTCTGCGGGTCCGGTTCGGCGTCAACCTCCGGGCTCGACCAGGGATTAACGTGGCCCAGACAGGAATAATTATTTTCATTCCCAAGGATCCAGGCCAGTATGCCTGGTTCATCCTTGTAAGTACGGACCATCTCCAGCACCTGCTGCGTTACTCTCTCCTGGAACTCCTTATCTCCGTAGAAAGGACAGGGGTATTCCCAAAATCCCAGCCAGTCACCCATGATCGTACGTATCCCGTAAAGATCATAAAGGTCCCTGATGACCTGCTTTACCTTCTGCGGATCATCCCCCGCCCGGTAAAGACGTATGGTATTTATCCCCATCGCCTTCATAAGTTTTCCGTCTTCTATCCAGGGCTTAGCCTCATCCCCCCACCAGTCATATTCATGGTTACATCCAATAGGGACAGGATTATAACAAACCCCCTTAACGATATACGGGGAGCCATTAACCATAAGACGATAATGCTGGTTTTTTAGTTTCTGGATATAGATGCCCTGCCTGGACTGGCAGGAAGAAAGAATGAACAGGAATAAAAAACTACAGGCTGCAAGCAAAAAACGCCTGCAACCTGTAGTCTTAAACAACTTGTTTATTTTTTTATTCGAACTTGATTTCATCCAGGTAGAACGTAGCGCCTTCCGGGTTATTATCCACGTTAGTCGACCAGGCAAATCCTCCGATGATATAAGACATATCCTTGCCTTTCAGGTCGATAGTATATTGTGTCCACTCTTTATTCAGGATAACCGGACCGATGGTCGCGCTATCCGAATCCGAGAACTCTCCCATTATACCACCAACTTTGAATTCTTCAATGCGCTCGGTTCCTTTTTCCCCGCGCGCCCAGAAAGTAAGTTTGGTAGCCTTGGAAAGGTCATATCCTGCGTCGATATTCCCCCAGTTGTTGGCGGGATTCTGCCAGAAAATACCTGCCCAGCGCGCCCCCTGGGTAGCCTTGCCGCTATAAACTATCTTAACGCAGGTATCTCCCAGATAAGCGTCTTCCCGGCAAGAACCGTCGAATTTTATATCCCCGTAATCACCCATCCAGCCGGAAGGGATGAAATGGTTGCCCAGAGAGGAACGGTCCGCATAAACATAGAAAGGCATAGATTCCTCTTTCTTCCCTTCGGGCTTCAAGGCAGGGTCTGATTCGAATTTTATGTCGTCAATATAGAATGTGGCCCCTTCGGGATTCAAATCCGCGGTAGTGGTCCAGCCGAAGGCACCGTTAACATAAGAAAGATCCTTGCCTACCAGATTGACCGCGTACTGCTTCCAGGTATCGGTCAACTCTATCGGGCCCATCTCAACCGACACGGAATCAGGATAGGTACCCTTGATCCCGCCGATCATTACCTTCTGGATCACCTCGCCGCCTTTTGCGCCGCGCGCCCAAAAAGTAAGCTTGTTCATCCCGGTCAGGTCAAAACCGCCTTTTTTGTTTCCCCAGTTGTTGGCGGGATTCTGCCAATAGACACCGGCCCAACCCTGCCCTTGAGACTTCTTGCCGCTGTAAACAAACTGGATACTGGTCGTGCCGCTATGCGGATTATCCGCCGACTGGTCATTCATTTTGATATCCCCGTAATCACCCATCCAGCCGGAAGGAATATAATGGTTGTCCTTTGCGTTCTTGTCCAAGAAAATCACAAACTCCTTGGGACCGCCGGTCACCTCCTGCGCCAAGGCAACTGCCGGCGCAGCAAGAACAAGGGCCAAGATTACCGCTAATAACTTTTTCATCTCTACACCTCCTGTTTTCTAATAATTACCCGGTTTACGAATACCTCTTGACTATATTTTAACTCATTTCCACTTCTTTTGGTACATATAATAAGATTTGCGCAGTTGCCTTAAGAACGGGCTTAGCTTACCATCCCCCTGTCCGGACATACCCAGCCATTCCTCATGCATATATCCATCGGGAAAAGGCCCCGCCCACAAACCCTTGAAATCATGGAGAGACGGCTCATATGCCTTCCACCACTCATCCAGCCATTCAAAAACCACCCCTCCCAGGGCGTTTCCGGAACCCGGAGAGAACGCCATATTGTTCTGGATATCCTCCCAGGAACCTAAATGGTATTGCGCCTGCAGCTCCTCCGCCTCATCCGTATTCTTGCCTTGGGCATAAGCCGGGCAGCCGAACTCGGTAATGAACGCCGGTTTATCGGCCTCCTCTTTTACCTGGCTCCAGAAAGCCCCAAACCCGTAATCCCCCCGGTATGCGTTAGTTCCGAATATGTCTATATCCGGGGCGCACTTGCCGAACTTGTCCAAGAACAGTATATCCCCGCTGCATATGGCTACCGGATGATCCGGATCCATGGATTTGATTATCTTGGCCACATCGTTGGCGAATTTAAAAAATTCCTCGGGCTCTTCGTTGGCGTTACAGGCATAACCATAAACATTCTCGTTACCCAGCAGCCAGAAGAGGACATACGGCTCATCTTTGAATTCGCTTACCATCTTCTTTACCGATTCTATCATATTTTTCTTATGTGTCTCGTTGCCGTAATCTGTTCCCGGGTTCCACTGGGCGCCCGAGCCGATAGCATATTTGCCAAGGAAGTCTCCTATGATCACCCGGATCCCGTAATTCTTATAGAGCTGGCGCATCAACTCCTTGTTTATCTTGAGCGGATGATGGTAAAGACGGATGGTGTTCACCCCCATATCCTGCATCAGCTTAAAATCCCCGACCGAAGGCTCATCCGCGTCCTGCAGATTATTCCTGTTCTTGTCCACAAAGGAATCATATGGACCGTCTATCTTGCCGTTCTTGTTAAAATCCTCCTCCATCCAGTTACCCTGGGTTCCGTCATCCGGGGACTGGCCGACCTTGGTAGGAGCATAGGTGATCCCTTTTATTATATAAGGCTCCTCCTCTACCAGCAACTGCCAATCCCCATTATTATATTGTACCAGACGTACCTTCCCCTTGCCAACCTTCTTTTTTATGCCTGAGGAATCAGCCGTGGCTTTGGGCCTGGAAGCCTCTTTGACCCAATCCACCTTGACAAACTTACCGGGGTCGACTACCGCCACGTCGTTCAGAATATCGTTATCAAAACCGTTTACGATCTTGATCTTTGCCCCCTCCAGCCTGTACCCCAGCTGCGGGTTACGCCTTAAAAGAAAATTGATCTTGGCGATTGCCGCCTGCCCTACATACCAGGGGGTATGCCAGTAAGTCCATCCATAACTTGCCGGGAAGTTCACGACGATGGAATAATAACATTTTATCGCCTGGGTAATAAGCCCCGCGCGCTCAAGTATAAATCCGGTGCAGAAAAGGCGTACTCCCTGCGGTTCGCTGGAGGTGGTCCATTTTACAAATGCCGCCTGCAGGTCGGGGGAATAAAGGAAATCCCAGG
>JAQUKF010000028.1 GCA_028719265.1 Candidatus Omnitrophota bacterium | reverse complement strand
CCGCGTTTTTTTCCGATGTGCCTTCGCCTTTTTACAGCATGATGGTCCGTCTCCTTGAACAGAGCGGTTTTGATTATAAAAAATACGGTTTTCCTAAAAGCCAAAGTTAATTATGCGCATAGGTATTATCGGTTCAGGGGCTATCGGTTGTCTCCTGGCAGCTTACCTTAAGCTGGAGGGGCAGGATGTATCTTTGTCCGGGCATCCGGATTCGGTAGAGGCAATCAAGAGGGATGGGCTGGAAATTTCCGGGGTGCGCGGAACCTTTAAAGTGGAGATTAAGGTTGCCGAACACCTCAATTATTTTCCTGAACTGGTTATTCTGGCAACTAAAACCCAGGATATCAAAGAGGCCATAAAGGATAACCTAGGCCTTATCCATAATGCCCTGGTCCTGACCGTCCAGAATGGAGTGCAGGCCGATAATATAGCTGCCAAATTTCTGGATAAAGAAAAGATAATTTCCAGCATTGTGATGTTCGGCTCGACTTATCTGGAGCCAGGCAGGCTTGTGCATAATTTTGAAGGCCCATGGATAATCGGGTGGGCATATCCGGGGAAAACCCCAGGGGACCTCGAAAATTTAAGCCGGATACTGAATAAGGTTTTCCCCGTGGTGATTACCGAGAATATCACCGGTATGAAGTTCTTAAAGATATTCGCCAATGCCAACAATTGCCTGCCGGCGATATTGGGCAAGAGTATGCAGGAGGTATTCAGTGATAACGAGGTAAGCCGCATCAGCATCGCCATATGGAAAGAGGCCCTGGAAGTTGTTAATGCCGCCGGGATCGAATTGGTTTCCCTGCCGAATTTCCCGGTGGAGAATATTACCAGATTAACCTCTTTGCCGCCTGCGCAGGCTGCGGGGATCTTTTCGCAAACCATGAGGAATTTAAGCAAAGAGCCTCTTTATGGTTCGATCCTGCAGAGCATTATGCGCGGGCGTAATTCCGAGATCGATTACATCAACGGCGAATTTGTGCGTCTGGCCGATCAGGCAAAGGTATCCGCTCCTTTGAATGATACTTTGGTTAAGATGGTGCACGAGGTTGAAAAGAACAAAAGGTTTTATGAAAAGGCAGAGTTATTGGAAAGGGCCGGAAAGGCGGTTGAATTAAAATGAGCGAAGGACATTTGGTAAATACACCTTTCCCAAAGCTGAAACTTACCGTTACGCAGGTTTTTGGAGATTGTTATCACGGATATAAGCCTGGGGATGTTATCTATCTGGAAGATTTTACCCATCCTCCCAAGCATTTCTGTTTAGGTCTGGCGCACGCGCTTTTCCCGGTGATATACGCGTTAAGTTTCGGGGCAAAATTCGGTTTCCGCGATAACCAGCGTTCACTCTTGGTTACCTGCCCCGACGGAGGGAAGCTTGAGTTTAAGGCGGAGATCTTGGATAAAGAGGGCAACCTTGAGACCGTGCCCCGCGATCCAAACCACAAGGGGCCAAACCCCAAGAAGATGATCGTAGAGGTAGTGAAGACAAAAGGCAGGTGCAGTTTTGGTTATAAGGTCGGGGACAAATGGGGGACCCAGGGGTTAAAATGCATACCGGGTTTCTGCGGAGCAGCTTTTCATACCGCATTTCCGGCTTTATTCGCCTTGAACTTCGGGGCAAAGTTCTTCTTTATGCAAGACCCTAATTCAATCGATACCGTTACCTGCCCCGACGGAGGAAATATCGTTTTTAAGATTACCAGGATAGAGGAGAATAAATAAGTTATGTCCAAACGCAGAGTAGTTATTACCGGAATAGGAGTGATCTCTCCCAATGGCATAGGCAAGATCGATGCCTGGGATGGTTTTTCAAGCGGTGTCTCCGGGGTACGCCGGGTCGAGGGTTTTGATGTATCGGTTTTTAACACCAAGATCGCTTCGCAGGTGATGAATTTTGATCCGTTCAAATCAGGCCTAACCCATCAGGAAGCAATGCGTATGGACCGTTACGTGCAGTTTGGGGTTGTTGCCGGCAAGATGGCGGCAGAAGACAGCGGGCTGGATTTTTCCAAAGAGGACCCCGAAAGGATCGGTGTGTGCCTGGCAAACGCCATCTGCGGTACCAAGTATATGGAGGAAGAGTTTGCCTTGGTTACCGAAGACGGCAAGAAGCCAATTGAACCTTCTCTTGTCCGGCCCGATCTGTATGACGCGGCAATGTTCAATACCCCTTCGATAGAGTTAAGCGCGCGTTTCGGCCTAAAGGGGATCTGTAATACCATTTCCACCGGCTGTACCGCCGGAACGGATTCCCTGGGTTTCGGGTTGGAGTCCATCCAGGATGGGGAGCAGGATATTATGATCTGCGGGGCGGCGGAAGCCCCGCTTACCCCGATCACCTTCGGCGCCTTTGACGTCGTAAATGTGTTGTCCGTGCATAATGACGAGCCGCAGAAGGCCTCGCGCCCTTTTGACAACAGGCGCGACGGGTTTGTGTTGGGGGAGGGGGCGGGTATCCTGATCCTGGAGGAATTGAACCATGCCCTAAAGAGAAACGCCCCGGTTTATTGCGAGGTCTTGGGGTTTGGCACAAGTTGTAACGCCTTTCACATGACAGATCTTCCTTCTGACGGGCGGGCAATGGAAACCTGTATCTCCCTGGCCTTGAAAGATGCCGATGTCAAGCCCGCAGAGATAGATTATATCAACGCCCACGGCTCAAGCACGAGGATGAACGATATCTTTGAGACCAATGCCTATAAAGCAATCTTTGGCGATCATGCTTATAAATTACCTATCAGTTCGTTTAAGTCAATGATCGGTCATCCTTTGGCCGCGGCCAACGCCATTGAAATGACCATCGCCAGCCTGATATTCGAGAAGGATATTATTCCCCCAACGATAAACCAGGAGGAGAAAGATCCGCAGTGTGATCTTTATTATGTCCCTAACCAGGCGATTTCCAGGAAGGTGAATTTGATTCTTAAGACCAGCAGCGGGTTTTCCGGGATACACTCTTCGTTAGTATTAAAAAGGTTCAACGGCTAATATCCTAACTCCTCCGGGATATCCAATACGGGGAGCACTTAGGTTGTAAGTGAATGAAAAGGAGAAGATGCGGGTGGAAAAAAAAGCGATTACAGGGATAGGGGTGGTCAGCCCGTCGGGTATCGGTAAGCGCCAGTTCTGGGCGAATATCAAAAGCGGGCGTTCATTTATCAAAAAGATTACCCGTTTCGACTCTTCAAAATATCCATCGCACATAGCCGGACAGATTGACGACCTGGAAAAATACAGCCACATATCGGAAAGGCTGTTGAAGAAGATCGACGCCTTTTCGCATATGGCCCTGGTCGCATCGGAGCTGGCTTTGCAGGATGCGGGCATAGATATCAAGAACGAAGACCCGAATCTCGTAGGTATATTTTTAGGCAATGCTATTGGCGGATGGCTTTATGCGGAAACAGAATTGAGGGATCTGTATTTAGAGGGACGCCAGGGGGTTTCTCCTTATATGGCAAGCGCCTGGTTTCCCGCCGCACCGCAAGGACAGGTCTCCATTTATTACGGCATAAAGGGTTTCAGTAAAACCGTGATTGCCGACCGGGCGGGCTCACTCATGGCTTTAGGATATGCCCGAAAGGTTCTATCCAAGAACAAGCTGAATATGATCCTGGCCGGGGGGATGGAGGCGCCGGTTTCTCCTTACGCCTTGTTATGTTGCAATACATACGGCTCATTGTCTACCAATAATGATAACCCGGAAATCGCATACCGGCCGTTTGACAGGCAGCGCAGCGGTTTTGTCATAGGGGAGGGTGCCGGTATTGTGGTGATGGAGGGAATAGAGAGGGCCAGGAAGAGAGGGGCCAATATATGGGGATACATCAGTGGATACGGTACTTCCTGTGACGGCGTAGACAGGATAAATCCAGCCTCCGACGGAAAAGAGCTGGCGCGGGCGATCAAGATGGCCCTTGATGAAGCCAGGCTCGGCCCGGGGGATATAGACTATATAAGCCTGGACGGTGCGGCGGTGGAAATTTGGGATAATTCCGAGATCAGGGCGCTGGAGGCGGTTTTCGGGGATAAGCTGAAAAACATCCCGGCAAGTTGTCCGAAATCGATGTTCGGCAATCTCCTGGGGGCATCCGGAGCGCTGGACATGATAGTTGCCCTTATGTCTATGGAGCATGGTTTGATCCCGCCGACATTGAACCTGGAGGCGCCTGTTGTAAAAGGATTGAATTATGTGGTTGACCAGGCAAAGGAATATAAGGTAAATAGGGCTTTGATTATCTCCCGCGGCCGGGGGGGGATCAACTCGGCCCTGGTTATAGAGAAGTAATAGTTAGCAGCTGTCTAGTTGGGGAAATACGGAACTGTCAACGGGAATTAAAATAGGAGAGAGAAATGAAAATTCTGTTCGTTATGCCTAAAGTAGGAGCCTGGGCAACTCATGGGATACACAGGTCTCCAAATCAGCTGTATGCCCACTGGGCAGCTTACATACGTGAGCGCGGATACGCGGATGTTTCCGTAATAGACGGGAGGGCCCTGGAAATCCCCATGGACCAGCTGATCGAACAGGTCAAGGCCAAGAATCCCGATATAGTGGTAATGGGGGAACAGATACACGGTTATGGCGGTTACGGGGTGTTGCGTCATTTCAAAGAGGCCTCCCAGAGGATCAAGAAGGAACTTCCTTCGGTGAAAATAATCCTGGGTGGTTTATGGTATTCGGCTATGCCCGTGCCCACTCTGGAGGAGAATCCCGCGGTGGATTTTGTGGTTATGGGCGAAGAGGAATCTTTCGCCGACCTGGTTGAGGCTATAGACAAGAAAAAGAACCTGAAGGATATCGGCGGGGTCACCTCGCGCATAGACGGAGAGATAGTTATGGGCCCGCATAAGCCGTTGATGACGGATTTGGACAAGCTGCCCCTGCCGGCCTATGATTTATTCCCTATGGATAAATACGTGGGGCATACTTACTGGAAGCCGTTCGTGGACATGGTTACTTCGCGCGGATGCCCTTCGGCTTGCACATTCTGTTACGAATGGGATCAGTTCGATCCGCGCCACCCGTCGGATTTCCTGAAGTGGCGCGCCAAATCCCCGGAACGGGTGATTGAGGAGCTGGAGCTTTTGCATAAGAAATACGGGGTGCAGGTGGTAGGCATACAGGATGATAACTTTAACGTAGATCCTGCGCGCGTAAAGAGGTTCTGCGAGCTCAAGAAGGAAAAGAATATTCCGACAAAATGGTTCTCTTTGGGCAGGGCGGTGGATTGGGTTAATTGCGAGGCCGTATTGCCTTTGATGAAAGAGGTCGGCCTGATCATGGGGGTATTCGGGATAGAAGTTACCACTCAAGCCGAATTAAAGAAAATAGCCAAGGGTACGACCATTGAGCAGATCAAGAAGACGATCGAAATCCTGCGTAAGAACGATATCGCGATCGTCGCCGACATCATGATGGGTTTCGATTATGACACCGAGGAGATCGTCAAGCAGAGGTTCGAGTTTGCCGACCAGGCCGACCCGGATGTGCTTTGGATCGGTTATGTTACCCCGGCGCCGAATTCCCCGATGTGGAGGATTGCCCTGAAAAAGAACTGGATCGACCCTAAAAAAGTCGATTTCAGCACCTGGGACTTTCTCCATCCGGTAATCCCCACCGATCATCTGACCACCGAGGATCTCGGCAGGCTTGGTTCATGGTGCATGCGCGAATTCTTCTCAAAGCCCGGAAGGATCAACCGCATCATGGAGAGTAATTTTGATCCGTTGGCCAAACTCTGCTTTAAAGATGTTATGGACGGGGTCGGCAAGTGGGAGGCGGCTGCCGTGAAGGGGGAGGTACAGATATAAAAGGCGGCAAATAAGAGAAATATGAACAGGCATAAAACAGAAAATAAGGGATAAGAGTTGAAAAAGGGAGAGGGGATGGATACAAAAGCAAAGGTAAAAGAGGTATTGAGCAGCCTCTTAAAGGTGAAGGTCGAAGAATTAAAGGACGACATGTCCTTGCAGGAGAGCATCGGCGTAGATTCCACTGAAATGGTAGAATCGGTGATCGCGCTGGAGAAGGCGTTCGGAGTTAAATTGAACGTTAAGGAAATAACCAAGAATTCGAGCATTAACGATATCGCCAATAACATCCAGTCAAAATCGGCAAAATGAACTCTACGCCTTCCATGATCTGGATTTTGAGGTGAGAAGCTGTAACCGATAAGCGGAAAAGAGGGTGCAGAGTGAAGATCATCGATTTAAGTCTGCCCATTGACGAGAAGGCCTTTGAGGTACACAAGGTGGATATCGAGCGCGTATCCCATAAGGCCGGAGTTGCCAAGTTCAACCGGGTGATCATGGGTAAAACCATTCTTGGGCGGATCAAACATGCCTTAGGTATGCGCATAATTAAAAAAGAAGAGCTGCCCGATGGAGAATTCCTTTCCCTGGAAATCGTGCATTCCCCGGTGCATGTAGGTACGCACCTGGATTACTCCTTCCATTACGGTTCCAAATCGGAAAACCGCGCCTCAAAGACAGCAGAAGAGATCCCGCTTGAATATTGTTACCAGGATGGGGTGAAGCTGGATATGACCCACAAGAAGGCGCAGGATACGATCAACGGGCAGGACATAAAATCCGCGCTGGAGAAGATAGGATACCGGCTTAAACCTTTGGATATCGTACTCTTACATACCGGGGCGGACAAGCTTTACGGAGGGCCGAGGTACTTTTCGGATTATCCCGGGGTTGATCCTTCAGCCATAGACTATATGCTTTCCTGCGGAGTAAAGATTTTTGGAGTAGATACCATGGGCATTGACCGGCCGTATAAGTTCATGCTGGGAGAATTCTTGAAAACCAGGGATCCTAAAAGATTTTATCCGGCTCATTTTTACGGACGCAAGAAAGAGTTTATCCATATCGAAAGGCTGGCCAATTTGGAAAGGCTTCCCGGTTTTGGGTTTAAAGTTATCTGCTTTCCGGTGCGCATAAAAAATACCGGGGCATCATGGGCCAGGGTCGTAGCCACATTAGAATAAGGAGGAAAGATGGGTCATACCTGCAATTCGATAGTGATCAAGGCGCCTTATGATCTGGTATTCGATATTTCCAATGATATCCCGCGCTGGACTGAATTGTTCGGGAGCGAATACAAAAAAGCCGAGGTAGTAAATAAGGAAGGCAACAAGATAGTTTTCCGGCTTACCGACGAAGAGGATAAATCATGGCAATCCTGGAGGCTCCTTTTCAAGGAGAATTATTTTACTTATGCCGAACGCCAGGACCCGAAGTTCCCTTTTGAATATATGAAGATCATTTGGTTGTATACACCTATCCCTGAAGGGGTGGAGTTGAGTTGGATACAGCATTTCCGTATGGACAGCAAGGCAAAATTCAGCGACGAACAGGTAGAGGGTTTTATAAACGAGGGATCTCAACATAATTTGAAGATCTTCAAGCAGATTATAGAAAAAGAAGCGCTTAAGTGAAGCGATTAGTATTTGTTATCCTTTGCCTGGAGGGAGCAGTTTTGTCGTTTAATGTGGCAGCGGCAGCCGCATTGGTTCCTTCGATCGCATCAGATTTCGCTCTTTCTCAGTTTTTGGTAGGCAGGATCGTATGGCTGTACATGATCCCCTATGGTTTGGCTGCGCTCTTTTACGGACCCCTGGTGCGTATCTTTGACGCACGCAAGGTAGAGTTGGTGTGTATGTTCCTGTTCTCGCTGGCCAACCTTATGGCGGGGTTTTCAGGCAGTATTATGGTGCTTTTTACGGCCAGGTTCATGATGGGTTTATTCGGCGCATCGGTTATTCCCCTTGGGCTTATCTTGATCGGCAGACGCCTGGATGGGCCAAAGCGGGGACGTTATATCGGGATTTTCTTCGGCTCCACGTTCGTAGCCTCCCTGTTGGGATTGTTCCTCAGCGGGCTGATCAATTGGAGGATGATATTCGTCATTCCCGCCCTGGGCGGATTCCTGCTATTCTCGCTTATGTACAGGTATCTTCCCAGTTTCAAAGAGTATATGGGGGATCCCCGTCCGGCTTACCTCAAAGCTTTCAGGGATATGCGTGTAATCAAGATATTCAGCTATATTTTTCTTATAAGCCTGATTTATCACGCAATTCAGCAATGGCTGGGGGTTTATTTCTCGACACAAATGCATTTGAGGCAGTTCTATATAAGCACGCTGATTACCTTGACTAGTCTAAGCGGTATCTTTGGCGAGGTCTGGGGAGGGCGCCTGGCGGATTCAATGGGCCGCAGGAAGGTGGTGAATTTAGGTATTGCCTTTATGGCATTATGCGTATTTTCCCTTTTGATGGATCTCCCTTTGGGCCTGCTTGTTTTGACAATGATTGTCTGGGGGATCGGCTGGACATTTAACCATGTGGGTCTGGCTACTATGCTTACTGACCTGCCGGCGGAGATCTTGAATGAGGCGGCCAGTTTGAACAGCGGGGTACGTTTTATCGCCGGAGGCATTGGTGTAAGCCTCGGCGGTTTGATCATGCAGAGAAGTTTTACTTTGGGGTTCCTGGTTTTTGGTTTAGGGTTGCTGGTTTTATTGTATTTAAGCCGTCCGGGATCCAATAATGCCCCGCGTCTATAAGTTTTAGCGGGTGATTCTACGGTTAGGCCTGTTAGAAATTAAGGAGGATGAGATATGAGTTCTGAATTAAAAGGAAAGACAGCAATTGTTACCGGTGCCAGCCGCGGTATCGGTAAAGCCCTGGCTTCTACTGCCGCCGGCTTGGGGGTAAACCTGGTTATTGGCGCGCGCAACCTCGGGCCCCTGAAGGAGGCCGCTGAAGAGATAGCCTCGAAATACAAGGTGCAGGTTCTGCCGGTAGCCTGCGACGTAACAAAACTTGAGGATCTTGAAGGGTTGGTGAACAGCGCCAAAGAGAAATTCGGCAAAATAGATATATTGATCAACAACGCAGGAGTGTCCAGCCAGTATCCTTTCCAGGAGCAGCCGATCGAGGATTTTGAAAGGTTAGCCCATACTAATTATCTCGGTTATGTGCGGCTCATAAGACTGGTGATTAATGATATGATCAAGAACAAGAGCGGGGCGATAATCAACATGGTTTCCGGCTCCACCTTGTGTGATCCTCTTCCAAGGAACTTCATTGTTTACAGTTCTCTCAAGGTTGGTTTGAGGGCTTTTTCCAAAGGGCTCTTCTGGGAGCTGCGCGACCACGGGATCAAGATAACTTCCATACTGCCCGGGGTAACGGAT
Source organism: Candidatus Omnitrophota bacterium (assembly GCA_028719265.1). Lineage (GTDB taxonomy): Bacteria > Omnitrophota > Gorgyraeia > Gygaellales > Profunditerraquicolaceae > UBA6249. The sequence continues at coordinate 2,526 of JAQUKF010000028.1, read as the reverse complement.
ACGGATCTGACCGGTAAGCTGCAAGAGATTACCGCTGATGCCTCCCGTCTCATGAGCACAGAGGCTATCGAGGAGGCGGTGCGTTTCGCCCTGACTGTTCCGGCCAACGTTTGTCCCTTGGAGATCGCCGTGATCAACCAGCAGACCCCCTGGACGAAGCCGGTAATCCCGTTCAAGCAGCAGCACCCGGGAAAATAGGGAATCCCTGTATACGCTTCTTGCGTAACATCCGGGGAAACGACAGTGGATAAGATGCAGAGAAAACAAAAAAGGAGAGGCGAATGAAGAAAATAGGGATATTGGCAGTAACTTTACTTTTCTTGACAGCCGGAATTTGCCTGGCGGAGGAGAATCTGTTGATCGACGATTTCGAGATTTCCGTAAGCGGCGGCCCGGACGGTACGGTTGATTTCGGAGCGGGCAATGGTTCAAGCGTGGAGGTAAGCGAGGCTGCCGATATCAAGAATACCGGGGATAAAGCGCTCAAGGTCGTCTATGAGGCTGTCGACGGCGGATATATTTATGTAGCCCGCGGTACAGGTTTGGATGCAAAGAACGCCGGATGGGCCATTAATCCCGATGATATAAAATGGGAAGACTACAGCGCCATATCTTTTTATGTTTACGGGACGGATTCCAAGGTAAAGATCGCCTTTGACATCAAAGATAATGGAGGGGAGATCTGGCGTTTTATAATAGAGGATGATTTCAAGGGCTGGAAAAGGGTAGTCTGCAGTTTTGATAAGTTCATGGTTCGCGATGACTGGCAGCCACAAGACGCCGATAATAATTTCCAGCTTGATTTCCCGGTCAGGATATTCCAGTTTGAGCCCTTGGCAGATTCTAAGGGTACGTTATATTTCGATACGGTTGAGCTCGTAAAAGAATAAAGGCGGTGCGACCATGGATAAACAGGACGTAAAGAATCTTAAGAAACGTTACCTTGTCTGGCTGTATAAGACTACCAAGGAGGCGTTCGATAAATACGAACGCAAATTTACCCAGGTAGATATCGATAAAGACCTGCTTTCGGAGATGGAAAATGCATTATTGGGGGCCTATCTGCCGCATGAAAAGCAGAACCTGGAGAAGTCCATCGAACAATACAAAGAATATATCTCTGCCAAAGAAAAGGCGTGCCTGGAGCTGAAATATCAGGGCAAGAAGACCAATCCGGAGTTCCTGTTCCTTGATATCAAGCTTAATGCCGTCGAGAAGATTATCGCCAGGGAATTGGGGAAGAAAGAGCTGGAAAAGATCAAGGCTATTTATGAAGCGGAGATGACAGAGCGTATATTGAGGAGTACCCAGCACTGATGTTGATTGATGCCCACAGCCATTGGCTGCCGGATGAGATCATTACTAACGCCCACTTCTTCCATAAGGGTTGGGGGGATATCGACGCCCAGATCGAGATGATGGAGTGGGCTGGGATTGATGCGGCTGTCCTGAGCTATCCTACTTCAGATGCGTACCTGAAGTTGGGCAGCCTCAGCCAGGTTGCGCATATCTATAACGATAATGTCGCACAGATCATCAAACGTTACCCCAGGAGGTTTATCGGGGCGGCGGTACTGCCGGTGGACAATGTAATAGATATGCTTGAGGAGTTTAAGCGGGCAACCGGTGAATTGGGCTTTAAGGCGATTTCTCTTGCCTCAAGCTATAACGGGATCTATCTGGATGATAAGATGTTCCTGCCTGTGTACAAGGAGGCCGGGGAAAAGGGGATCCCCGTCTTTGTGCACCCGCAGATCGTCAATCCTATCGGGTTTGAACGGGTAAAAGACCCGCTGCTCACTCCGGTAATAGAGTATGTTTTTGACACCACGATATCCGCAGGTAAACTCCTTATGTCGGATATCTTAAGGCAGTACCCTAAAGTAAAATTCGTCTTTGCTCATTTCGCTGGAGCGGTTTGTTATCTGAAACAGAGGTTTGACGCAACTTACGCGATGCTGCGTTCGATAAATTTCGTAAAAGATCTGCAGGCGCCTCCTTCGGATTATTTCAGGAATATTTATGTGGATACCAGCGGTGACACCACTAAGGCTAATTTTACGCTGGCCTTGGAGCTTATGGGGCCCAAACGCATCCTGTGGGGGTCTGACTGGCCGGCGAAAAAGGATATCGCCGCTGGCGTTAAGGCGGTGCAGGATTTGGATATATCTGTCGAGGATAAGCAGAATATCCTCGGCGGCAATGCGGGAAAACTTTTCGCTCTTTAAAATAAATCTGTCGTTTTGCTCGCTCAAGGTCGATTTTCTACGCCAATGGTCTTTTATACGCAATAGCGCCAGATTTATTCAGACTATGATAAAATTTTTTAATTTGATTATCGGTGGGGCGGCGGGTGCGCTTGCCAGGTATATCCTGGCAGGAGCAGTGTACCGGTTTATGGGCCCGGCATTCCCTTACGGTACTCTGGCTGTAAATATAAGCGGTTGTTTTATCCTGGGGTTTTTGGTTTCCCTGTCCGAGAAGAAGTTTATGCTTGGTCCGGATGCGCGCATGCTGCTGATGGTC
>JAQUKF010000027.1 GCA_028719265.1 Candidatus Omnitrophota bacterium | reverse complement strand
GAAAAGGCTAACCAGCAGTAATGCTGGGGCGCAAAGCTTCCGGTCCTTTAAAAGGGAAAGCGGGGCTGCCAAATAGGGAAAACCCTAAAAATAGCCTTTTTAGGGTTTTTTGTTTATAACAGCCTGAAGGAAGGAGGGTTAAGATGAAAAAAATTATTCACAAGGTTTTGGGAAAGGGCAAAAAACAGCATAAAAGGTATATGAGCTTTCTTAAGGCTTTACGGATATTTGAGGGGATGCCGTTATTCGGTATCAGGCATTAAAATAGTAAAATTTTACTTGATTTTACGCAAATTATATTTAAAATAAAGGAGGTGATAAAATATGCAAGGCAATGGGGGGCAAATTGTTACGCATAGAGTAATCACCATGTTAGGCCGGCAGGAGATGGATTATTTAGACAAGTTGGGTAAGGATGCCCTGTTTACTACCGGCCATAAATTATCCTACAATGATATCCTGCGCGGCCTGATCGATTTTGCCATGGAGGCGGGGGTATCCGGGGAAAAGATAGATTCGGCTAAAAGTTTCAAAGAAGGGTTGAGGCGTCAATTAAGCGGGATAGAGATTAAAAAAGGAGGGCACTGATGAGAAGCACGATCTTGATTCTGGGTGTACTCGCGTTAATCTTCGGAAGCTTAACAGCAGGGTATTGTTATGAGGACCAGGATGCTGCCTGTGAATATAATGTGAGTTTTAGTTCTCCCCCCGTAGAGATAGACAGGGATGATATATGTTTTACCGACTCTCCGGTGAATAAGCTCGAGCGAGGTATAATCAATATGGCTACATTTTGGATGGAGCTACCTGCCGAGGTAGCCAAGGTATCCAAGGAGCAGGATCCGGCAACCGGTGTGACGATAGGGGCGGTTAACGGTGTGATCATCAGCGCAGTGCGCGGAGTGACCGGTATCTATGATACAGCTACTTTTCCGGTAGCTTCATATAGCAAGCCGGCAATGAAGCCGGAATATGCCTGGCAGGCGGCGGATGAGAAGATAAAAGCCTGGTTGTGGTAGTTTTTGTAAAGTAATAGCCTGGAGTTAAAAAGGCGCCCTTATGCAAAGGGCGCCTTTTTTTGCAGTTAGATTTTACCCTTACCGGCGTCAATTAAACCGGGAGGTGTAAAATGAGAAGTAAGATATTTATTCCTGTAATTTTATGGATATTGGTTATTCGAACCAATGTTTTTGCCCAGGATTTCAAATGGGTGGACATAAGTAACGGTAACCCTGGGATACGGGTATTGCTGGCAAGTACTGACGGCAGCAAGATTTTTGCAGGAGGCTGCGGTGGATTATGGAAAAGCTGGAATGCCGGTAAAGATTGGCGCAGGGTATTGAGGTTTAACGCAGGATCGGAAGGCGTGAATGCTTTGGCCTTCGGGCATTCCGGTCCCGTTACCGTTTATGCCGCTACCGAAAAAGGTCTTTATCGCAGCGTGGATTCAGGAGAGCATTGGCAGAGGATATTCAAGGGCAGGAATGATCCGGAAAACCGCTGTATCGCGGTATCGGATGTTCGGGGAACTATTTTCCTTGGGACTCAAAGCGGCCTATTGATAAGCAGGGACGGCGGCCGCGTCTGGTCCAGGCAGAAGGGCAGGTTTGATAATTACCCCGTGTTTAATATAGATTCCGGGATAGAGAAGGGTTGCCCGGTTTATGTATCTTCTTGCGACGGGATATTCAGGTCGATAGACGGCGGGCAGGGTTGGGATAGGGTGTATGCAGGTCTTGTCCATAACGAAGAACCTTCTGTTGAAGAAGAAGGGGAAGAGAGTGAAACGGAAGGCTGCGAAACGCGTTTCGTAAAAGTCGATACCCGTAAAAAGGACTTAGTCTATTTTTGCGGCACTAAAGGGGTTTGCGAAAGCTCTGACCAGGGTAATAGCTGGAGCAGGATGCCTGAATACGGATTGTTGAAGCGCGACGTAAAAATGATTTGCCTGGAAGGGGATTCCACCATATTGGCTTTAACCCGCCGGGGAATTTTCCGTTACCGGGATGAACGTTGGATCGAGGTCTCGATTGGGTTGTCCGCGGGCAGGTTGAATTATCTTTCCCTGGATGAGAAAGGTAATATATATGTAGCGGCGGAAAAGGGAATGTTTAGGTGCGAGCCGGTTGATCCGCAGACAGGGGCCAGGAGGGTTTTCCTTCGAGAGTATCTGGAGGGGGAGCCGGAGATAAGCGACCTGCAGGAGGCGGCGATAGAATATGCGGAGGTGAGCTTTGAAAAGATCTCCCGCTGGAGAAATCTTGCTTCAAAAAAGGCATTCCTTCCCAAATTGAGCGTAGGCCTGGACCGTAATTCCACAGACCTGTGGCACTGGGAAAGCGGCTCCAGCGCTATTGGCCAGTCCGGAGACGATTTATTGAGAAAGGGTAAAGACAGCCTGGATTGGGATATAACTTTAAGCTGGGAGCTGGGGGATTTAATATGGAATGATGACCAGACGAGTATCGATGTGCGTTCAAAACTTATGGTGGAATTGAGGAACGACATACTGGATGAACTAAACAAGCTGTATTTCGAGCGTCTTAGGATAAAATCCGAACTGGACAGCCTATCTATCGAAGACAGGCGCAAAAGGTTCGATAAGGAATTGAAGCTTGCGGAGCTAACCGCCTCTTTAGATTCCCTCACAGCGGGATATTTTTCAAAGCAGTTAAGGCTGAATGCCACGAATAATTAAACGATTATGTTTTACCTGTTATTTTCGTAAAATTCAGGAATCCGCTGTTCTGCCGCTAAAGGCCATCCTAAAAAATCTTGCAATTTCCCCGCGTTTGTGATAATTTATAACCACCTACCATTTTATTAACCCTTTTATGATGAAGGAACTCAACTATGAGTACGCTGCATTTTACGGATGCAAATTTCAAGAAAGAGGTCCTGGAATCCGACTTGCCTGCGCTGGTCGATTTTTGGGCCAGCTGGTGCGGTCCGTGCAAAATGGTCGCGCCGGTTATCGATGAATTAGCCAGGGAGTATGCAGGGAAGGTTAAGATCGGCAAGATAGATGTTGACGCCAACCCCAAGGTCGCCACCGACTACGGTATAATGTCAATTCCTACCATCATATTTTTCAAGAATGGTAAGGTATTAAGCCAGGTTGTCGGAGCGGTAAGCAAGCCCGATTTGAAACGCAATATAGAAGAATGCCTTTAAGGCAGATTTTTCGCCGCGGTCAAAACCTTAAAAAAAACAGCCTCCGGACGGATGGAAGGTGAGGGATGCGCAAGATATTTATTGCCGCCACCAAGCAGAATGACGGCAAGACTACTGTTTCCCTGGGGATAATAAAGAACCTGCAGGAGAAGTTCGGTAAGGTAGGTTTTATCAAGCCTATCGGTCAACGTTACCTGGAAGAGGAAGGCTTGAAGATCGATGAAGATTCGATCCTGATCGAAGAGGTGTGCGGGATAAAAAGCGGGCTTAAGGATATGAGCCCGATAGCGGTAGAGAAGGGCTTTACCGAAAAGTACATAGCTAAGCCGGATAAAAGGAGCATATCCGGGCGGATCAAGGATTCTTTTCGCAGGGTTTCCAAAAACCAGGAATTGGTAGTAATCGAGGGCACGGGGCACGCCGGAGTAGGCTCTGTTTTTGATCATTCAAACGCCTCCGTAGCCAGGCTCTTAGGTTCAAAGGTGATCATTATTTCCTCCGGTGGAATCGGCAGGCCGATCGATGAGATCATCCTAAACAAGTCCCTTTTTGAAAAAGAAGGGGTTAAGGTCCTGGGCGTGATCGTAAATAAGGTCCTGCCCGATAAATTTGAAAAGATCAGCCGCCTGGTAAGGAAAGGATTGGAGAGAAAAGGGGTTGATGTGCTGGGGGTGTTGCCTTTTAATCCTATGCTGGCCCGCCCCACATTTGAGCAGATCCTGGAAGAGACGGATTTTCAGGTTCTTTGCGGAAAAGAGTATCTGGAGAATACCATTGCCAAGGTGATCGTTGCGGCGATGGAGGCGCGCGACGCGGCGCGCTATATAGGCGAAGACAGCCTTATGATCACTCCCGGAGACCGGGAGGATATGATAATTTTCGGTCTCAGTTGTTTCAGCGGCCCGGAGAAGAATAAATTAAAGGTTTGCGGGATGATCCTGACAGGGGGAATTATCCCCGAGCCGCCGGTCATGGGACTCTTGCAAAAAGCCCGCATTCCCGTCCTGCTTGCTCAATCCGACACTTACGATGTGGCTACCTGTGTGCATGACCTGACGGTGAAGATACGTCCGTGCGACAGGGATAAGGTTGATACGGCTGTAAGATTAATCAAGGAAAATGTCGATTTCAAAAAAATCTTGAAAGGAATTTAAAAGATGGATGCGCTTAACAGGATTCGTAACTTGGCTAAAAGGAAGCTTATGACGATCGTGCTTCCCGAATATGACGATAAGAGGACTATAGAGGCAGCGCGTATTGCCGAAGAAGAAAAGATCGCCAGGCCCTTGGTTTTGACCCCGGATATGATAGACAAGGATCTCTTGGACAGCTATATAGGGGAGTATTCCAAGATGTACCAATCCAAGGATATCAGCCTGGATGAGGTCAAGAAGATTTTCTCGGATAACCTGTATTACGCGGCGATGATGACCCGTAACGGTAAGGCCGATGGGTTGGTCGCAGGGGCAAACCATACCACTGCGGACGTGGCGCGCGCATGCATCCGTTGTATCGGGCTGGACGAACGTTTTACTATAGCCTCGAGTTGTTTTATCATGGACCTACCGGGGAACCAGTACGGGGATAACGGTACTTTCGTTTATGCGGATTGCGGGGTTATTCCAGACCCTAACGCCCGGCAGCTGTCTTGCATTGCCATAACCGCCGCGGAATTGGCAGCTAAGGTGTTGAATATAACCCCCCGTATAGCATTCCTGAGCTATTCCACTAAAGGCTCGGCCAGGACAAAATCCGCGGAGAAGATTTCCGAGGCGCTGTCCCTGCTTAGGGGGCAAGTCCCCGGGATACTGGCGGATGGTGAATTGCAGGCGGACGCAGCGATCGTGCCTGAGGTGGCCAAGATAAAATGTCCGGCCAGTCCGATCGAGGGGAAGGCCAATGTATTGATCTTTCCTAACCTTGAGGCGGGCAATATCAGCTATAAGCTTTCCCAGAGGCTTAGCGGCTGCCGGGCGATCGGGCCGTTATTCCTGGGATTGAACAAGCCGGCAAGCGATCTTTCCCGGGGATGTTTTGCCCAGGACATTGTGGACAGTATCGCGGTTTCGGCGACAAGGGCTCAATAATGAAGACACTAGTAATTAACAGCGGCAGTTCGTCAATCAAGTACAAGCTTTTCGATATGCCGAAAGAGACACTGATTTCAAAAGGCTCTATCGAGCATATCGGGGAAAAGGGGTCGGCTTTTTGCGACCATTACTCCGGGTTAAAGACTATTCTGGAAAAGTTTGATTTGGTGCAGGCGGTCGGTCACCGCGTGGTGCACGGGGCAGAGAAGTTCAAGAGACCGGTAATAGTCGATAATAAGGTCATAAGGGGGATCAGGGAATGCTGCGATATAGCTCCCTTGCATAACCCGGCCAACCTTTCCGGGATACTTGCATGCAAGAAACTCCTGCCGGGAGTAAAACAGGTTGCGGTTTTTGATACTGCTTTCCATCAGAGTATACCGGATTACGCGTATATATACGGCCTTCCTTATGAGTATTACCGGAAGATGCAAATAAGGAAATATGGTTTTCACGGCACCAGCCATGAATACGTGGCCGCCGAGGCCGCCAGGATACTCAAGAGGCCGCCAGGCAAGTTAAAATTGATCAGCTGCCATTTAGGAAACGGCTGCAGTATTACTGCTATCGACAAGGGCAGGTCTATAGATACAAGTATGGGATTTACTCCCCTGGAGGGCCTGGTTATGGGGACCCGCTGCGGTGACGTTGACCCGGCATTGGTCACTTATATTATGTCAAGAAGGAATATAGATGTACGGCAGATGGAGCGTATTTTGAACAAGGAGAGCGGCTTGAAAGGAATATCCGGGGTAAGCAATGATATGCGTTCTCTTGAGGCGGCAGCCGCCTCCGGCAATAAACGGGCAAGGCTGGCTATAGACATATTCATATACCGTATCAGGAAATACATTGGTTCATACCTGTCGGTATTGGGTGGATTGGACGCCTTGATATTTACGGCCGGGATCGGGGAGAATCAATCAGATGTCAGAAGGGATGTCTGCCGCGGGCTCTTCAGGTATTTCGAAAGGAAGCCCAGGGTCTTAGTGATTCCGACAAACGAAGAATTGATGATTGCCCGGCAGACCTGCAGGCTGATATCGCCGGGCGCCTGCAAGTGATCAGTGCGGCCTTTTCGGATAAGGAGAGGAAAATGTTAAGGACTATGTTAAAATCGAAAATACACAGGGCGACTGTGACCGAAGCGAACCTTTACTATGAAGGCAGCATAACCATTGACGAGGAGTTGACTAGGGCAGCGGATATGCTGGAGAACGAGAAGGTAGAGGTGCTTAATCTTAACAGCGGGCAGCGTATTGAGACATACGTGATCAAGGGAAAGGCCGGAAGCGGGATAGTTTGTCTTAACGGACCTGCGGCCCGCGGCGCCTGTCCGGGAGACCAGGTAATCGTTGTTTCTTATGTTATGGTTGACGATAAGACAGCAAAGAAGATCAAGCCAAAGGTGGTGAAGGTAAATGCTAGGAACAAGATCCAAAATTAATATTTTAGGCGATCCTATATTAAGAAAGAAGGCAAAGCCCTTGCAGGAGGTTACCGCTGAATACCGCAAACTCCTGAGTTCGATGGCCGCGTCAATGTATGAACATTCGGGAATAGGCCTGGCTGCCCCGCAGATAGGGGTTGGGGCGCGCCTGATTGTAGTGGATATCGGGGAAGGGCTTTATAAATTAGCAAACCCCAAGATCGTCAAGCGGCAAGGGGTTCAATCGATACAGGAAGGGTGTTTGAGTGTCCCGGGCGCATGTGTCAAGGTCAGGCGCTCCAGGCGGGTATGGATAGAGGCCATGGATGAGAATAACCGGCCCTTAAAAATAGAGGCAAAAGATTTGTTTGCCTGTGTTTTACAGCATGAAATAGACCATTTGGAAGGGAAGCTTATAGTCGATTATGCTTCCTTGCTGGAAAAATTAAAGATCAGGCGTAAGCTGAAAGAGCTGCGTAAAGAAGCCAGGATCCGTAAACTATAACTAAAAGAGGTTGTTTGATCATGCATGACTTGATTATTATCGGCGCCGGTCCGGCCGGATTGACTGCCGCTTTGTATGCCGGACGCAGCAGGATGAATACCCTTATAATTGAAAAGATGTCCTGCGGCGGCAGGATATTGATGAGCGAGAGCATCGAGAATTACCCCGGTTTCCCCGGAGGGGTGTCCACTTCTGAATTGATCAGCCGCATGGAAGGACAGGTCAGGGAGCTCGGCGTGGAGATCAAAAGCGATGAGGTTTTGGATCTGGACTGCGGGAAGAAAGCGGTTACGGCCGCAGGGGGGACATATGCTGCCAAAACAATCATTGTAGCAAGCGGGGCGCGTCCGCGTAAACTGGATGTCCCGGGAGAAAAAGAGCTGACCGGCCGCGGGGTTTCATATTGCGCTACTTGCGATGCGCCTTTTTTCAAAGGCAAAAAAGTGGTTCTTGTAGGCGGAGGGAACGCGGTCGCCGAGGAGGCCCTTTATATCAGCCGTTTTGCCTCTTCGGTAAGCGTTGTACACCGCCGCCAGGAGTTGCGCGCTTCGGCTATATTGCAGGAGAAGATGCGTAAGGAAGAGAAGATCAGTTTTATATTAAACAGCCGGCTTACCGGCATCGAAGGGGAGAAGTCGGTTAAAGGGGTTAAGATCAAGGATGCCTTGACCGGTAAGGAGAACATTTTGCCTTGCGATGGAGTTTTTATCTATATAGGCTATGAACCGGAGACGGCATTCTTGAAGGGCAAGGTCGGAATGGATGAGGCGGGTTTTATAATCACCGATGATTCAATGGCCACTTCGGCTGAAGGGGTATTTGCCTGCGGGGATTGCCGCAAGAAAAGCCTCTATCAGGTGATAAACGCCTGCGGCGACGGAGCGGTGGCGGCAGATTCCGCGTATAAATTTACAGCAAACAGGAGTGTTTAAATGGAATATTTTCCCACTACAAACAAGAAGTTGATAGATTGGGTAAATAGGGCCAGCAGGCTTTGTTGCCCTGAACGGATAGTATGGATAGACGGTTCGGAAGAGCAGAGGCTGGCGCTGGAGAAGGAAGCCGTTGCTTCCGGGGAAATGGTGCGTTTGAATAAGGAGAAGCTTCCCGGCTGTTTCCTTCATCGCACCGCCCACGATGATGTTTCCCGCACGGAACACCTGACATTTATCTGTACCAAAAGGAAACGCGATGCCGGTCCTAACAATAATTGGATGCTGCCGGCGCGGGCATACAAAAAGGCGAAAGCCATATTCAAGGGGGCAATGTCCTCCAGGACCATGTATGTAATTCCCTTTTCTATGGGGCCGGTGGGGTCTTCTTTCAGTAAGACCGGGGTGGAGATAACCGATTCTCTGTATGTGGTATTGAATATGTTGATCATGACCCGTTGCGGGAGCGCTGTATTGAGGCAATTGGAAAAAAATGATAATTTTACCAAATGCCTTCATTCAAAGGCCCAGTTGGATATAAATAAAAGGCTGATATTGCATTTTCCGGAGGATAACACGATCTGGAGCGTGGGTTCGGGGTACGGGGGTAATGTGCTTCTGGGCAAGAAGTGCCTTTCCCTGCGCATTGCCAGCTATGCCGCAAAGAAAGAGAAATGGATGGCCGAACATATGCTGATCCTGGGCATAGAAGAGCCTAACGGGCACATTGAATATATAGCGGCGGCTTTTCCCAGCGCCTGCGGGAAGACGAACCTGGCGATGATGGTCCCGCCGCAAGGCCTGAAAAGGAAAGGTTACCGTATCTGGACGGTAGGGGACGATATCTCATGGATGCGCGTTGATTCGGACGGTTCGCTTTGGGCGATAAATCCCGAAACGGGGTTTTTTGGTGTCGCCCCGGGGACGAATTCCAAATCAAATCCCAATATGGTAGAGACTATCAGGAGGGATACTATTTATACCAATGTCCTGCTTAAGCCGGATAACACGGTTTGGTGGGAGGGTGCCGACGGTGAAGTGCCTGCCAACGGGATAGACTGGAAAGGTAATCCCTGGAAGCCGAATATCAAGGATGCGCAGGGGAACATAATAAAGGGGGCGCATCCAAACGCGCGATTCACCAGTCCTATCGCGAATTGTCCTTCGGCCTCATTCAGGCTGGACCAGCATCACGGGGTGCCGATTTCCGCGATTGTCTTTGGCGGAAGGCGCGAACATGTTGCGCCTTTGATATATGAATCGTTTAACTGGCAGCACGGAGTATTTGTGGGAGCGACTATGGGATCGGAGCTGACCGCGGCGCAGGTAGGCAAGATTGGGCAGGTGCGCAGGGACCCCATGGCCATGCTTCCTTTCTGCGGTTACAATATGGCAGATTATTTCAGGCATTGGCTTAATATGGGCAAACTTATGGCCAAGCCCCCGAAGATCTTCCATGTTAATTGGTTCAGGACGGATGAACACGGCAGGTTCCTCTGGCCGGGTTTTTGCGAGAACCTGAGGATACTGGAGTGGATATTGGACCGCTGCAACAATAAGGTTAACGCAATGGAGACCCCTATCGGTTATTTGCCGTACCCGTTTGACATAGACATGACCGGCTTGCCGCTTCCTTCGGCCACGATGGAAAAACTATTCAAGGTAGAGAAGGCTGAATGGCTGGAAGAAATGAAAGGAATATGCAAATTCTTCCGGGATTTCAAAATGGACATGCCCAGGGAGCTCTGGGATGAATACGGCGCATTGCTGGAAAGATTGAAGAAATATGGGAAATGACATCTTGCTAAATACGGAATTTGGCGATTTGAAGCTTTTCCGCAAGGGGAAGGTGAGGGATGTTTATGATTTGGGCGATAAGCTCTTGATCGTTTCCACGGACCGCATATCCTGTTTTGACGTAGTTTTGCCTTCCGGCATACCATACAAAGGGAAAGTCCTGACTAACATATCCGCCTTCTGGTTTGATTTTATCAAGCAGATAATACCGCATCATTTGATAACCACCGACGAACTGCAATACCCGCAGGAATTAAACAAATATAAAAATGAGCTGAGCGGCCGCTCTATGCTGGTTTTAAAAACCAGGCCCTTGCCGGTTGAGTGTGTTGTAAGGGGGTATCTTGCTGGTTCGGGTTGGAAAGAATATAAAGAAAACCAGTCGGTTTGTTCGATAAAACTGCCGCCCGGATTAAGAGAATCCGATAAATTACCAGAACCGATCTTTACCCCATCAACTAAAGCCGATTCCGGTCACGACCAGAATGTGGACCAGGGATATGTAGAAAACCTGCTGGGTAAAGAGACGGCGGAGGAGCTGAGGAAAACGAGCATAGAAATTTACAGCCGTGCCCGCGATTACGCCCTGCTCAAGGGGATAATTATCGCGGATACCAAGTTTGAATTCGGGATCCATAACGGCCGCATAGTAATTATAGATGAAGCGCTTACTCCGGATTCGTCCCGTTTCTGGCCGCTCGAACATTATTCTCCGGGTGAGCCGCAGCCGAGTTTTGACAAGCAATTTGTGCGGGATTATCTGGAGACGCTGGATTGGAATAAAATTCCTCCGGCGCCTGCCTTGCCGGATGAAATAATATCCAAGACCACGGAAAAATATCTTGAAGCTTATTCAAAGCTCACGGGTAGAGAGCTCAAATAAATATGCCTAAGCTTAAAAATTTATTATCTTTATTGCTTAGGGTCGCCATCAGCGCCGCGCTTCTTTTTGCTTTATTCAAGCTTAACAAGATAGATCTTGCGGATTTGGCAAAAGATATAAGAGGCGTAGAAAAGTTGCCCTTGTTTATGGCTTTTCTGGCCATAATGCTGACATACCTGTTGAGCTTCTGGCGGTGGCGTATGCTGCTTGAGGCAGACGGAATAAAAATCCCTCACAAGAAATTGATAAGCTCTTTTTGCGGGGGTATTTTTTTTAGTATTTTTCTCCCCTCGACCATCGGCGGGGACCTGGTAAGGACTGCCGATCTGTCTGTGCATACGCAAAAGGCCAGGCAGGTTATTGCTACGGTTTTCCTGGACAGGTTAAGCGGTTATATAGGCCTGGTATTGGTAGTATTGCCAGCCCTTTTGTTCGCCGGCCCGCTTATCGGCGATAAGGTGGTCTATTTATCCGTAGCCGTTATTGTCATGCTCCTGGTCATTACCCTGGTGTTCCTTTTTAATAGTTTTATCTACGAGAAGGTCTCCGGTTTTCTCTCTGCTTCCGGTTCAGGCAGGATCAGGGAGAAGATAAGGGATATGCATAAAGAGATCCATGTTTTCCGCAGGCATGGGAGGATGATCATTTTGAACCTGGCTCTTTCTTTGGCAATCCAGCTGGCTTTTCCATTAAGCGTGTATTTTACGGGAGTCTCTTTGGGGCTGGGCGTAAAACTTTCCTATTTTTTTATCTTTATACCTATAATCAGCGCGATTACCCTGCTTCCCATCTCTTTGGGAGGATTGGGATTAAGGGAAGGGCTCTTTGTAGTCTATTTTGCCAAAGTTGGGGTAGCCAAACAACTGGCATTGACGATGTCTCTATTATTCTTTTCCCTGGTTATTCTTTGCGGGGCAATAGCGGGAGTAATCTATGTCCTTACGGTACATCATCGACGCCTACAACATAATCAACCATCCGCAGTTTAGACCTTCCAAAAGATCCGTCAATGTGCAGAGTTCGCTGGCGGATTTCATCTTTCTGAACAGGCTTTCCGGCAGCAGGAAGAACAAGGTTATCCTAGTTTTTGACGGTTATCCTCCTGCCGGAGAGAAGATGCCCGAGGGGGAAGGATTACTTTGTTTGTTTTCGCGGATGATCGAGGCTGATGAACTCATAAAGAAGCTGGTGGAGGAATCCGGGCAGCCCGCCAATATCATTGTAGTTTCCGATGACAAGGCTGTGCAATCTGCCGCCAGGCTGTTGAGGGCCAGGGTAAGCGCGGTGGAGGAGTTTATTTGTGGAAAGAAGGGCGCAAGGAGATCCGTATCTTCATCGCATGAAGACGACGACAGGATCCCTTATTCCAAGATGCAGGAAATAAACGAGGAGCTCAAGAAGAGGTGGCTGGAGTAAAACGGGAGGAAGGGAATTTCATTAAATTCCTGGGGACGGCGGGCGCGCGTTTCGTAATGATCAAACAGCTGCGTGCCTCCGGAGGGTTATGGGTTTCATCCGGGCAGGCCAATGTATTGATCGATCCCGGTCCGGGAAGCATAGTGCGTTGCGCTGCCAGCAGGCCGAAACTCGATCCAGGGAAGCT
>JAQUKF010000026.1 GCA_028719265.1 Candidatus Omnitrophota bacterium | reverse complement strand
CGCTCTATTTTTTTCTTTAATATGGCAACCCTGGTCTCCAAGTCGGGAGGTTGTATGTCTGTAGCTAGCCCCCAGCCGAACCTTGAAACCAGCCTATCCTGCAGGTTGGTTATTTCTTTAGGCGGACGGTCGGAAGAAAATACGATTTGTTTATGCGCGTCATATAAAGCGTTAAAGGTATGAAAAAATTCTTCCTGGGTGGATTCTTTGCCGGCGATAAAATGTATGTCATCTATCACCAGGACATCGAGGTTGCGGTACTTATGCCGGAAGCTGGATGTGGTACGGTGCAGAATCGCGTCTATTAATTCATTGGTGAATTTCTCGCTTGAGACATAACAGATCTTCGTTCCCGCCGGGCCGTTGTTTTTTATGTGATGACAGATGGCCTGGATTAAATGTGTTTTCCCTAGGCCAACTCCGCCGTAGATAAAAAGCGGGTTATATGTTTTTGCCGGGGAATTCGCGACCGAAAGCGAATAGGCATGAGCATGTCTATTCGACGGACCAATTACGAAGTTTTCAAATGTATAGCGCGAATTCAGATTTATACTGCCGGTAGAAGAAAATTTTTTGAGGTCCGGTTCAGGTTCCTTTGCGGGAACTACTGCGTCTTCCTTTATCTCTGCCACCCTTAAGCTTACCAACAGATTATTCAGGCCCCGCTCGTTTAAGGCGTCTCGTATAAAGCCGAGATAGTGTTTTTCAACCCAGTCTTTGAAGAACTGGTCCGGGGCTTCAAGATTGATATTCTGATTATTGGTGGAAACAGCCTTTAAAGGCGCCAACCATGTAGAAAAGGTGGTTTCCCCCACTTTGTTTTTGAGGGCCTCCAGAACCTCCTCCCACATCTTATTGGACTCTGGCATATTTAACCCTTTGATAGAGCTCCATTGGACAAAATCTTGCTGTTAACTAAAATTATGAAATTCACAGATTATACACATCTTGTATAAAACTGTGGATAAAATCACTACTCTGCCTTGTCGATAAATAAACATTTTAACAAAGGCTAAACACGTTGCAGAGAGAATAGATAAACGCCAGTTATTATACATTAATATCCGGCAACGTCAATAAAAAACTTGACCGGGAGATGATTGTGTGTTACAATCCACAAAATTGAAAAGTATTCCACAACACCGCGCTCTCGTTGAGCTCTTAACGTTGCGGGGGCGAACATGGAGAATTAGATGAAGAAGAATTTAAAAACGCCCACTAATATTGTCGGCAAAAAACGCCAGGGATTCCGCCGGAGAATGTCAACCAAGTCCGGGCGCAAACTTTTAGCCCGCAGGAGGAGTAAGGGCAGGAAGCGGCTTTGAGTCTGATGCCGTCCAGGTTGGCGATTATCTTAATAGCCGCGTATCAGCGGTACTTGAGGCCGGCGATCCCCGCAAGCTGCCGGTTTGAGCCGAGCTGCTCCGAGTACACAAGACAGGCTATTGAGAAATATGGATTAATAAAAGGAGTATTTAAAGGATTGGTCAGACTGTCGCATTGCCATCCTTTTTCGGGACGATCGGGTTACGACCCCCTAAGGTAAATTATGGAGAAACGTTTAATATTGGCTATTGCTTTATCGGCACTGATCCTATTGGGTTGGTCGGCCCTGTTTCCTAAACCGCAACCAATTGATAATAAAGAAGTTGAAAAGGAAGATGCTTTTATAAAATATCCGGGAAAACAAACCAACGATAAAATTAACATTCCGCCAGAAACCCAAAACAACCTAAATCCTGCCGAAACGTTAAAATTTCCCCAAGGAGAGAGGGATATAATTTTTGATCCTTCTAGAGGCTCTATAGTCGATGTCATTTTTAACCGCAACCTCGAACATCGTTTTCCGCTTAAGACAGGCTTGCTTACTGAAAGCAATGATTTATTTAAACAGGAAAGCAAGAAAGATGGACAGATATCCTTTGTTTCTCAGGATCAAGATAAGCGGATTATTAAGAGGTTTATTTGTCGTAACGATAGCTATATCATAGAATTAGAAGTACAAACCAAGAACATATCCGGTCGCCCGATCTTATTTGATCCTCATTTGGCTTTAGGAAGGATGGACTTGTCAGCCAAAAATCCTCAATCTCGTTATCAGGATATTTTATTGAGTAATAGTGAAAAAACTATGCATGTTTCAGCCGGAAAAGAGCTATCTTTGGACAATATCAAATTCATAGGTTTCCGTGACCAGTATTTTTGCGCGATCTTAGAACCTGTTAATTTAGTTACCAAGGCTTATATTAAAAAAATTGCCCCTCAAGAGACCGAGGTAGGAATAGTAGGGAAAGAAATAATTTTAAACCCCGGCGAACAGATTGGACATTTATACCGTATTTATTTGGGGCCACAAGATTTATCTATAATCAACAACATTAATCCAGAATGGTCGTCGATTATATATTTTGGCACTTTTGATTTCATAGCTCAATTAATCTTGCAGTTGCTTGGATTCTTTTATAGTATAGTACATAATTGGGGTTGGGCTATTATTATTTTAAGCCTTTCAGTTTATCTCCTTTTGTTCCCCCTTTCTTTAAAACAAATGCGCTCTATGAAAGAAATGCAGCTTTTGCAACCCAAAATAGACGCTTTGCGTAAAGAATTAAAAGATAATCCGCAAAGACTAAATAAAGAAATAATGGAGCTTTATAAGGAGCATAAAGTTAACCCGTTGGGCGGATGTCTGCCTTTATTGTTGCAAATGCCAATTTTCTTCGCTTTATATCAAGCATTAATCCGTTCCGCAGCCTTGAGAGGAGCGCATTTTCTTTGGATAAAAGATCTATCTGCGCCTGATAAGCTGTTTACCCTTAAAAATTCAATTCCTTTCTTGGGAAATCAAATAAATATCCTGCCGATTTTAATGGCTATAGGGATGTTCGTGCAACAGAAAATATCATCTGTTAAGGCAACCGGAGAGGCAGCTCAGCAACAGAAGATGATGTCTATAATTATGCCGGTTATGTTCGGAGTGATTTTTTATCAAATGCCCTCGGGATTAGTGCTTTATTGGCTTGTTAATAGCATGCTGATGCTTTTTTATCAGCTGCGTTTGAATAAGCAAAAATGAAAAAAATACAATCCTTGGAAATTGAGGGAAATACTATTGAAGAAGCCATTGAAAAAGCTCTGCAAGAATTAAAGCTTTCCCGTAAACACGTTAAAATCCAGATCCTGTCAGAAGAAAAAAAAGGGCTTTTTGGTATGGCTGGAGCTAAACCAGCCAGGGTGAGAGTTAGCTTAACCGAAACCAAATAAATGCTTGACAAGACAGCGCATTTCGGGATAATAAAATTAATAAATATTTAATGTTCCGCGTGGAAAAGTTCCAGTTAGAACAATTTTGTAGGACATGTTGAATCCCTGGTATGTTACCGGCTTTGCCGATGGGGAGGCGGTTTTTACTTACTCTAAAACCGCAACTTCATTCTGCTTATACTTTTCTATTAAGCAGAGGGAGAGCAGTCGCCAGATAGTTGAAGAAATACAAAAATTTTTCAACGTAGGAAGAATATATAAAGAAAAAGATCCTGGCAGCTCTTCTAAAAATAGTACAACCCAGCCTTATGCGTATTACAGGGTGACCAAAATATCGGAATTGGAGGTTATTGTCGGGCATTTTGATAAATTCCCTCTGAGAAGCCAAAAGAAACTTGAGGTTTATGGGGTTTGGCGGGATATGGTTATGCATAAGAAAAATAATTATCGACGGGCAAGCTATGATTATCTCAGCGCTTTGGCCCAGAGGCTTTCAAGCCTGAATTTGTAAAAACTGACATAAACGCATAAAAATATGGGGAAAATAATCGCAATTTGTAATCAAAAAGGCGGGGTTGGCAAGACCACCACCTCTATTAACCTTTCGGCATATTTAGCTATGGCAGGTAAAAAAGTCATGCTGATAGATTTAGATCCGCAGGCCAACGCAACCAGCGGCATAGGGGTAAATAAGCATGATATTAAAAAGAGTACTTATCACATACTATTAGAAGAATCAGAATTTTCCGAGGTTTTACAGGAAACCAGCATAAAGAACTTAATACTTGCTCCATCCAGTTTAGATCTTACTGGTGCAGAGGTGGAATTGGTCGGGGCTATGGGTCGCGAGTATAGATTGAAGAGGGCTATACAAAAAGAAAGACAGAACTTTGATTACTTAATTATTGATTCGCCTCCTTCCTTGGGGTTGCTTACTATAAATGGTTTATGTGCGGCTGATTCGGTTATTGTCCCGGTGCAATGTGAATATTATGCTTTGGAAGGATTAACGCAACTCCATAATACAATTAGACTTGTGAAAGAAAATCTAAACCCTTCCCTCGGAATTGAAGGAGTGCTTTTAACTATGGCGGATTTCCGTACAAATCTTACCAAGGAAGTAATCCAGGAAGCGCGGGATCATTTTAAAGAAAAAGTTTATAATACTGTTATCCCGCGGAACATCCGGTTGACCGAAGCTCCAAGTTTTGGCAAGCCCATTGCTTTGTATGATAAAGACTCTCTCGGCGCTCAAAGATATGAAGAGCTGAGCAGGGAGATATTGGGATTACCGTTGAATTCAAATATTGTACAAGGAGAAGCCTAATGGAAAGAAAGGCGTTAGGGAAAGGACTGGGGGCATTAATTCCAGATCAAATTAGTACAGGAGAACCCGGCAGGCGTAAAGAAGAGATTATTTATGTCCAGACTGGACAAATAAAACCTAATCCTTTCCAGCCGCGCGAAGATTTTGACCAAGGAAGCATAGATGAATTAGCCCAATCTATTAAGGAAAAAGGAGTAATCCAGCCGCTTTTGGTCAGGCGTAGAGGGGATGCTTACGAGCTGATAGCCGGGGAGAGAAGGTTTCGTGCCTCCAGCATGTTGGGGGTTAAGGAGATTCCTGTAATCGTGCGCGATGCAGGCGATCAGGATTCTTTGGAGCTGGCATTAATTGAGAATATCCAGAGAGAGGGGCTGAACCCCATAGAAGAAGCGCACGCTTACCAGCACCTGATCGATAAATTCAATGTCACCCAGGAAAAGATAAGCGAGGTTTTGGGAAAATCCAGGGCGGCCGTAGCCAATACTTTACGCCTGCTTAAGCTTCCTCATGAAGTTCAGGAGGAGATGAAAAGAGGAAGGATAAGCTTTGCGCATGGCCGGGCGCTTTTGGAGGTAGAAGATGCGAACCATCAACGTAAATTCGTCCAGGACATAATTTCCAGGGGACTTTCTGTTCGCGAGCTGGAAAGTTTGATTAAAAGCAGCCGGCCCAAGCCGGTTAAAAGGAAAATCGGGCAGGGGCAGCGCGAACCGCTGGTAGCCATACTGGAAGAACAGTTGCAGCAAGCTTTAGCCACCAAGGTGAGGATAAGCAAGAGAAAGAAGCGTGGACATATCAGCATTGAATTTTATTCCCAGGAAGACCTTGAGCGCATAATTAATGTAATTAAAGGAGGAAGCAAATAATGAGCCAAGCTGTTTTAATATTAATTAAGCCCGACGGGCTGAAGAAGTCGCTCACCGGCAATATACTTACCCGTTTGTCTGAGACCAAGCTGGAGATTGTCGCTGCAAAAATGGTACGTGTCTCAAAAGTACTGGCCGAAGAGCATTACAAGCACTTGAAGGAAAAACCGTTTTTCGGAGAGCTCGTAAGATATCTTCAAGGGGAATTGCATGACCGTAAAAAGGTCATGGCCCTGGTTTATTGGGGAAAGGATGCGATAAAAAAATGCAGGGAGCTGGCGGGGGCTACTAATCCCGAAGAGGCTGAATCTACCTCTATCCGCGGCTCTTACGGGAGAATAACCACCTCCGGGGTTTACGAAAACGTAGTCCACGTGTCTTCTAATGAATCCGAAGCGGAAAGGGAGATTAAGCTTTGGTTTTCTCCCGGCGAAATAATCGTTGACCTGTATGCGACAAAAGAGGCGACCCTTAAAGAAGTAAAAACCAATATCTGGAGCTAAAAATGATTAATAGTATGACCGGCTTTGGAAGCCGGGAAGCGGAGATCGCTTCCGTCGGCCGCATATGCGTAGAGTTAAGGTGTACCAACCATAAATTTGTAGAAACTGTTTTTCATTTGCCGGAGGGAATGCTTTCTCTGGAAGATAAGCTAAAAAAAGAGATAGAATCCAGGGTCAAGCGCGGCAGGGTTTTCTGTGCCGTGAACATAAAAGGCAGAGGGGCTCAGGGTATATTTATTAACCGCAAACTTTTAAAAAATTATCTGCAGGAATTCAACAGTTTAAGGAAGGAGTTTGGAATCAGGGATGGAATAGCCTTGGATTCCCTGATACGCATGCCCGGAATTTTATCCCTTAAAGAAGATAAACCCGCAGGTATGCATATTTGGTTTCATCTTAAGCCCTTGTTATTACAAGCACTTACAGAGTTGTTAAAAACAAGGAACAAGGAAGGAAGGGCTCTGGCTGCGTTGTTGAGAAAGAGGAGCGAGTTACTCAAGAGAGATTTATGCCTGATCAGGGGAAGGTTCGGTTTAGCCGTCAGGCGCCGGTTAAGCAAGATCAAGTCTGAGGATGAACGCGCGGCCTTTTTGAAAGGTGCGGATATAGCTGAAGAGATGGACAGGCTGGGATTCCATATAAAGAATTTCCAGCAGAAGATCGCAAAAGGAGGCCCTGTAGGCAAGGAACTGGATTTTATAACCCAAGAGATGCAGCGGGAAGCCAATACCTTGGCGGCTAAGTCGTTTGATCTGGTTATTTCGGGCAGGGCCGTGCAGATGAAGAGCCAGATTGAGAAAATCCGCGAACAAGTACAGAATATTGAGTAGTGAAAGCCAGTAAAAGAAAGAACAAGCCGGGTAAGATCTTCATACTTTCCGGGCCTTCAGGCTCAGGCAAGACCACCCTGTTGACCAGATTAATTAAAGACAAAAAAATAGCCAAATCGCTGGTAAAATCATGTTCAGTTACTACCCGGCCCAGACGTCCCGGGGAGGTACAGGGGAAGGATTATTTTTTTGTCGGCAGGGACGAATTCAGGCGCCTGCTAAAAGCAAAAAAAATTCTTGAATGGACCAGGTATTTGGGCTATTATTACGGAACACCTAAAGGGCCGGTGGAAAAGCTGCTTAAGGAAGGGAAAAATCTCGGTTTATGCCTTGACCTTAAGGGCGCAAGTACCCTTAAAAAAATCTATCCTCGTAACGCGGTAACGATTTTTGTCCTGCCACCCTCCATAGGTGCGCTTAAGGCAAGGATCGAAGGCCGTTGCAGAGAAACCAATAAGAAAGAGATAACTCAACGGTTACGCCTTGCGCAAAAGGAAGTTTTAGCCGCATCGCATTTTGATTACAGGGTCTTGAACCGGAATCTTCGGGTTGCCCTTCAGGAAACAAGGAAGATATTTTTTAAAGAAAAAACTTAACAATTAATCATCGGGGGTAAAAATGGTATACCGGGGCAGGGAAGGGCTTTTAGATAAAAGTATGGGCTCTATTTATAAGTTGGTTATTCTGGCTTCTAAAAGGGCGTTGGAGATTGCCGAGGGACAGCCTAAGCTGGTTAAGGATGAGCTTTCCGCCAAGCCCTCTACGGTTGCCCTGCATGAGATCGAGCAGGGTAAGGTTGAAGCCAAGGGAATGAAAGCAAAAGAATGACGGCAAAAAAGGGGAAGAATATCGTTTTGGGGGTGACTGCCAGTATCGCAATTTATAAATCCTGCGAATTGATCCGCAGGCTTAAAGAATGCGGTTTTGAAGTTAAGGTGGTCATGAGCAGCCGGGCGGAGGAGTTGATCAGGCCGGTTGTTTTTTCCAGCCTAAGCGGAAACAAGGTTTACCGGGCAGGGCTTTTCGGGGATGCGGACAAATGGGAGATAGAGCATATTTCCTTGGCGCAAGGGGCAGATTTAATTTTAATCGCCCCGGCGACGGCCAATATCATTGCCAAGCTTTCCGCCGGCATTTGTGACGATCTTCTGACCTGTACGGTTTGCGCAACCAAGGCTCCCGTGTTAATCGCCCCGGCGATGAACGAAGGGATGTATAATAATAAGGTTACGCAGGGAAATATAGAAAAATTGAAATCCTGCGGATATAAATTTATCGCACCGCGCAGAGGCGTGCTTGCCTGCGGCAAGAGCGGGGTAGGTTGTTTGGCAGAAATAGAGGATATAGTCCAGGAGGCAAAAAGGTTTCTGTAGCTTTTGGCGACGTAGCCAAGTGGTAAGGCAGTTGTCTGCAAAACAACTATTCAGCGGTTCAATTCCGCTCGTCGCCTCCAATAAATCTCCCGGGAATCCGGGGACGCCGCGTTGTCAGGACAGGCCTCCGGCAGGCGGCTTGGGCTCCGGGCAAGTGGTGGAATGGCATACACGACAGACTTAAAATCTGTTGGCCGCAAGGTCGTAAGGGTTCGACTCCCTTCTTGCCCATTTTTAACAGAGGCGCCGGATCAAAGACTGCCCGGGGTTGCCTGGACGGGAAATGCTGTGTTTTGCTCATAGATTATCCCTGAGGGGATTCGCTGCGAGCTTGCAAATAAACCTAAACTTTAAGGGCTCATAGCTCAGTTGGTTAGAGCGTTGCGTTGACATCGCAAAGGCCAGTGGTTCAAGTCCACTTGGGCCCATTTTAAAATGGACATATCTACTTTAAGACATTCCTGTTCCCATATTATGGCCGAGGCGGTGAAAAGGCTTTGGCCGGAAACAAAATTGGCCATAGGGCCGGCTATTGAAGACGGTTTCTATTACGATTTTGACAGAAAGAATCCGTTTAGCGGGGAGGATCTGCTTAAGATCGAACAGGAAATGCGGAAAATCATTTCCGCCGACGAGAAATTTGAGCGCCAGGAGATGGGAAAAGAGGAGGCGCTGAGGCTCTTTGAAAAAATGAAGGAAGACTACAAGGTGGAATTGATCAAGGACTTAGCGGGGGGGACGGTTTCTGTCTATAGGACCGGTAAGGATTTTTTGGATCTCTGCCGAGGCCCCCATGTAAGCTCTACCGGGGAAATAAAATTCTTCAAGTTATTGTCAGTCGCCGGAGCGTATTGGCATGGGATTGAGACCAACCCCATGCTTCAGAGGATTTACGGGACCTGCTTTGATACCGCTAAAGAGCTGGAGGAATACCTTAATTCCCTGCAAGAGGCAAAGCTGCGCGACCATAGAAAGCTCGGACCGCAGCTGGAGCTGTTCGATATTTACCATGAGCAGGCAGGCGCAGGGTTGGTATTTTACCATCCCAAAGGCGCCATCCTTCGCACGATTATCGAGGATTACGAGAAGAAGGAGCATCTAAAGCGCGGTTATCAGATGGTGATCACTCCTCATATTATGGACGTCTCGCTTTGGAAAACCAGCGGCCATTATGATTATTACAAGGAAAACATGTATTTTTCTTCCGAAGAGGGCCGGGAGGTGGTTGTAAAACCGATGAACTGCCCCGGACACATACTTATTTATAAGTCAAAAAGCCGCAGCTACCGGGATCTCCCGATAAGGTTTTTTGAGCTGGGTACTGTCTATCGCAGGGAAAAGGCCGGCGTTCTACACGGGCTCCTGCGCGTGCGCGGGTTCACCCAGGACGACGCGCATATATTCTGTCTGCCGGAGCAGTTAAGGGGCGAGATAAAGGACATAATAGATTTTGTTTTTGAGACAATGAAGGTTTTTGGCTTTGAGCAATGGGGGATAGAATTAAGTACCCGGCCGGAAAAATATATAGGCTCGCAGGAGGATTGGCAAAAGGCAACCGATGCCCTGGAGGATGCGCTGAAGGAAAAAGGGCTGCCTTATGAGATTAACCAGGGGGACGGCGCGTTTTATGGGCCAAAGATCGATATAAAATTAAAGGACGCGCTAAAAAGGACCTGGCAATGCGCGACCATTCAGTGTGATTTTGCCCTGCCCAAGAGGTTCGGCCTTTCTTATGTAGACGAGGACGGCAAGCAGAAGCAGCCGATCATGCTGCACAGGGTATTATTGGGCAGTTTGGAGCGTTTTATCGGCGCTTTGATCGAGCATTACAAGGGAGAGCTCCCTTTGTGGTTAAGCCCCACGCAGGTTTTGTTGATTCCCGTCAAAGAAACAACCGTCTCTTATACCCAAAAGGTAAAAGAGAAACTGGAAGATAGGCAGATACGCGTGGATATGGATGTGCGAAATGAGACGCTGGATAAAAGGATACGAAACGCGGAGTTGAATAAAATTCCATATTGTTTGATTTTAGGCGAACGGGAAGCAAAGAGCGGGACAGTCAGCGTGCGCAAAAAAGGCAGCGGGGACCAAGGGGCGATCACGTTGGATAAATTTACCGAAGAATTGATTAATCAGATTCGGCAATATAAATAGAAAGAGAGGAGGTTGCCATAAAAAAATTCATCCGCATAAACGAAAGGATTAATTCTCCGCAGGTCAGGGTTATCAGCCGCGAAGGAAGCCAGTTGGGAGTGATGTCTGTGCAGAGGGCTTTGGATATTGCCAACCAGCAGGAGTTGGATTTGGTAGAAGTCGCTCCTACCGCCAACCCGCCGGTCTGCCGGATTATTGAATTCAGCAAATTCAAGTACGATATCGAGAAAAAAGAGCGCGAGGCAAAAAAGCATCAGAAGCAAGGCCGTCTCAAGGAAATCCGCCTCAAGCCTAATATAGACGAGCATGATTTTGAGACCAAAGTAAAGCAGGCCGTGAGTTTTTTGAAAAAAAAGGACAAGGTCAAGGTGAACCTTTTTTTCCGGGGAAGACAGATGGAGCATTTGGATATCGGGAGAAAAGTTGTGGACAAATTCATCGTTCACGCCCAAGCAGAGGGCCAGGTAGAGAAGTCGCCTTCGCTGGAAGGCAGAATTATGTCCTTTGTGATAGCGCCTAAGTAGGATATAATATTAATCTGGCGTAATAAGCGTCCGGCGCAAACAAGTTGTTGGCGCCGGCGCGCGCATTATTTGCACAAGGAGAGAAAATGGGTAAGCTAAAGACAAAAAGGGGGGTAGCGAAACGTTTCAAGCTCACTAAAAAAGGCAGGGTAAAATATTCGCCCGGCGGCAAAAGTCACCTGGCGTCATCCAAAAAAACCAGCAAGATAAGGAATTTAAGGAAACGCAAGACGCTTTCCGGCAAGAAAGAGGAAAGGTTCGTCAAGTCTATGTTGCCTTATGGATAGGGCAATGTTCTAAAGGAGAGGAATATGGCAAAAGTAAGTCATAGTGTGGCAACCCGAAAAAGAAAGAAGAAGGTTTTAAAACAGGCTAAGGGTTTCTGGGGAGACCGCAGCAAGCAATACCAGCAGGCAAAAAGGGCATTGATGCATGCCTTAGAATATGCCTATAGAGATCGCAGGAACAAGAAACGCGATTTTCGCAAGCTCTGGATCGCGCGTATAAATGCGGCCTGCCGTCAGGAGGGTATTACTTACAGTGTTTTCATGAGCGGATTGAAAAAATGCAAGATAAGCCTGGATCGCAAGATTCTGGCCGATCTGGCGGTCAGGGATAATCCCGCCTTCAAAAGGATAGTGGAGATAGTCAAGAAATAAGGGTTTCTAACTAAAAGAGGCTCTTTATGTATGTGATTATAGCAGGTTGCGGAAGAGTAGGGGCGGAACTGGCCAAGCTTTTGTCAGGCGAAGGCCACGATGTGGTTATTATCGACAAGTCCCGCGATTCCTTTTCCAGGCTGGGGGAAACTTTCAACGGCTTGACGATGGTAGGCAACGGGTTTGACCTGGCCCTGCTTAAGCAGGTAGGGATAGAAAAAGCGGATGCCTTCTGCGCGGTAACCAACGGGGATAATACCAATTTGATCAGCGCCCAGGTCGCCAAGAAGATATTCCGCGTACCCAAAGTATTTGCCCGGGTATACGACCCTCAGCGGGCGCATATCTACGCTTCTTTAGGCCTGGATATTATCAGCGGAACAATGCTTTTATCCTCTATGCTCAGGGACAAGATAATAGAAAGCAGGTTCTCCAGCTACTTGATCGAAACAAAGGACCTGGGGACCATTGAGATCGAGGTGAAGGACAACCTGGTCGGCAAGACCATCCAGGATATAAACATCTCCGGAGAATTCATGGTAACCGCCATCAGAAGGATGCAGGGAGTAATTATTCCCGACCCCAAGACCGTTTTGAAAAACAAAGATACCTTAATGGGCGTAGTCAAGGTCTCCAGCCTTAAGGAGGTCAGAGAGAAGTTCCATTTAGGGGAGAAATAGGCATGTATATTCTAATTGTCGGCGCCGGGAAAGTAGGTTATTTTCTGGCTAAAAGGCTTTGTCAGGGTAAGCATACGGTCAGTATAGTAGATAAGGATCGCGTAGTTTGCGACGAGATCGCCAAGGAGCTGGAGGCGCTGGTGATCAATGGAGACGGCTGCGACCATAAGATACTGGAGGAGGCGGGGATTGAGCGCGCAGATGTCCTGGCGGCAGTTACGGGGGATGACGAAGATAATTTGATCATCTGCCAGCTGGCCAAGGAGAGGTTTAACCTGCAGCGTACTGTAGGGCGCGTGAATAATCCCGATAACGAACATACTTTCAATGAGCTGGGGATCGATGTGCCGGTCGATTCTACCAAGATCATTGCCAAGGTTATCGAGGAGGAGGTTTCTTTCTCCGACTTTGTAAACCTAATGAGTTTTAAACGCGGCAAACTTG
>JAQUKF010000025.1 GCA_028719265.1 Candidatus Omnitrophota bacterium | reverse complement strand
CTCTATATCCTCGCGCGGCAGATCCAGGCACTTGGCGATCTCCGTAGCGTAATGGACTGTATTCTCTACATGCTCCCCGGTATAGTGGTCTTTCAATTCGATTGTCTTGGCAAAGGCGAAAATCGATTCGGCAAGCCCCTGCTTTGACTGCATAGTCAGCTTATCGATCGCCTTTTTCAGCACCTTCACCCCGGCCTTCTTGAATATACCGCCTTTCCCTGATAGTTTTCTTGCATCCAGAGTAGAGTAAGCCCGGTTGCCCCCCTGTTCTTTGGCTTTCTCCAGCACGCTGCTGGCGAGATTGACAAGATCGGTGCCGCTTTTAGCCCTGTCCTCGGGAAAGGACACCGCTGCCAGGCTCAACTTCAGTTTTACCCCATGGGCTTTATTGCCGAAATTGATAAAGCTCAATGATTCCAACAGCCTTTGTGCCATGCTGAAAGCCGAATCCCTGTTTAGGCGGGGAGAAATGATCAGAAACTCCTCCCCGTCGTAACGAATAAGGGTATCGTATCGTCTGACCATGCGTTTAAGGTGGGCGGAAAGCTGCTTTAACACCACATCCCCGAAGGCAATGCCGTAGACATCGTTTATCGACTTGAAATAATCTATATCGAGCATAATCACCGCCAGGCTATGGGCAAACCTCCGCGTACGGTGGAATTCGACTTCCACCATATCCTGGAGGTACCTGCGGTTATACAATCCGGTTTGCGAATCCACCAGGGAAAGGCTCTTGAGCTTCTTGTAGGATTTAAGGAGCTCCCCGTGAAGTTTGGTTTTTTCCGCCTCCGCTTTCTTATGCAAAGCGACTTCCTCGAGCAGGTCGGATGTCCTTTCTTCAACTATCTCCTCAAGGTGCTCCCTGTAACGCCTAAGCCCCTCTTCGATCTTCTTCCGCTCGCTTATATCGACGTGCACCTCCGCGACCAACCATTCTCCATGTTCATTCTGGAAAGGAATGGTGGTAACGGCGGAAGGACGGTTCGCCTCCCTGACCAGGGTTTCCTGGCTGATTACCGTTTTTTTGGTCTTGAATGCCTTTTCCACGGCGCAGTCGGGGCAGGGTGATTTACGGCCCATAAAATAATCGTAGCATTTCTTACCTTGCCACGGTCCGTACAGCCTCGCCCATTCCGGGTCGATATACCGTATGCAATAGTCCTTGTCTATAATATCCAGCCCCGTCTTGGTTGCCCCCAATATAAATTCAATCTGCTGGCGCAGCTGCTTAGCCTGGAATTCGGCGGCCTCTTTAGACCTTACTTCCGCCTCCAGTTCTTTGGTGCGGTGGTCAACCAGAAGCTCGAGTTTCTCGCGGTAAACCTGCAGCTCGAATTCATACTCCTTGTTTTTCGTAATGTCGCGGTTGCTCGCCCTGCGCCCGAGTAACCTGCCCTCCTTATCGTAAATAGGAACGCATGCATGGCTCACCCAGCGCGTCTGCCCGTTACGGTTGACTATACGGAAATTCATCTCCAGCTTGGAACTGTTCTTCACCGCTTCATCGATCTTCTTTTTCACGGACCCCAGATCTTCTTTATGCACTATCTTGTCCAAAAGCCCGGGGTCGGAAAGGAATTCCTTCTGGGAATATCCGGTTATCCTTTCGCAGGAAGGGGACATATAAATGATCTTATCGTCCATTCCCTGCCAATACTCCCAATCGTAAGTGAAATCAGCTATCGTGCGAAATCTTTCTTCGCTTAGCCTTAAAGCCTCCTCCGCCTTTTTCTTTTCGGTGACATCCCTGGCATACTCTATAACCCCGATAAGTTTATTGGTTTTTTCTTCGATCATAGGGAAGCTGTAAAGGTCCAGATAGCCTATAAGCTTGTTGTTCTCGTCATGAAAAGAGGCTACCTTGAAAGCGGGTTTCAAAGTCTTGATCGTTTCGCGCACCGGGCACTCCTCGCAAGGTTTGCTCCTTCCGTGAAAAGCGGCATAGCATTTTTTGCCTATCATGGGCATATTATGCTTATGCCATCTCTCCTTCGTGGGGTTGACGCGCAAGACATTCATCTCCGGGTCCAAAACACTCAACCCGTCCTGGATGCTCATAAAGACGCTATTCAGGAACCCGCTTGCGGCGAGCAGCCCCTCTTCGGCCTTGGCGCGCTCCTTGATCTCCTTCCTCAGGTTTTCGTTCAGGCTGGTCAACTCGGCGGTCCTCACCTTAACCCTTATCTCCAGCTCGGAACGGATATCCCTCTGTTTTTCCTCTTCTTTCCTGCGTTGAGAAACATCCCTGGCTATGCCGGTAGTCCCGATTAAGTTACCCTGGTCGTCGAATATAGGGGTCTTCACTGTTTCTATCCAGACCTCCCCGTTTTCTTTATTCATCAGCCTTTCTTCTATGCACTTTTGCTTCCGGCTGTTCATTACCTCCCTGTCGTCTGAACGGTAGCTTTCAGCCAGGTCCTTGGGCCAAAGCTCCAGGTCTGTCTTGCCGACTATCTCGTCCACGCTGAAACCGCAGGCCCTGGCAAAAGCGTCGTTAACCACAATAAACCTGCCCTCGGTATCTTTCAGCCAGGCCATATCCGGGATATTATTCAAAACGGCTTTTTGGCGCAATTCAGCATTGCGCAAAAGCCGGGCTACGGCCAAATCGTGTTCCCGTTTAAGCGAGTCCATTCCCTCGCTCTCTTTAGCCTGTGAATCCGCCTTACCCATCCCGGTATACCCCTCTTTTACTTATGTTTACCCAAACAAAAAAGCAGGGATTATGAAAATCTCTGCTTTTTAGGTTCGAAACTCCAAACATATTATTTCTCCCGATTAAAAATGCTTGCACCGTATTTTGTAACCTCGTCCTCCGGTATACTAATACTCTCTTTGATGCGCCAAAGTCATATCCATAAAAGTGCGCAGCCTGCGTGAACGCGACGGATGGCGTAGCTTCTTCAGGGCCTTTGCCTCGATCTGCCTCACCCTCTCCCGGGTAACCCTGAATACGTTGCCCACCTCTTCAAGGGTACGCGGAGAGCCGTCCTGGATGCCAAAACGCAAGATAAGGATTTTTTTCTCCCTTTCGGTAAGCGTGCCCAGGGCTGAATTCATTTCATCCTTGAGCATCGAACGCACAGTCTCGTTAGCGGGAGAAACCGCTTTTTTATCCTGGATAAAATCCCCAAAATGGGTATCCCCTTCATCGCCTATAGGCATCTGCAGGGAAATCGGCTCCTGGGCTATCTTAAGTATTGCCTTGATCTTGCCCTGGGGAAAACGCATTTTATGCGCGATTTCCTCGGGAGTAGGCTCTCTCCCGTTTTTCTGGACAAACACTCTCGAAAAACGGATTATCTTGTTTATCGTCTCGGTCATATGCACGGGGATTCTTATCGTGCGCGCCTGGTCGGCAATCGAGCGCGTGATCGCCTGGCGTATCCACCAGGTAGCGTATGTAGAAAATTTATACCCTCTCTTGTATTCGAATTTTTCCACGGCGCGCATAAGCCCAATATTGCCTTCCTGGATCAAATCCAGGAAAGAAAGTCCGCGGTTTGTATATTTCTTCGCTATGCTCACCACCAGGCGAAGGTTAGCCTCGACGAGCTTCTTCTTCGTGCGGCTGAATTTGAGGTGCGCTGATTTTATCAGTTTCAGCTGCTCTTTGGTTTTAGCGTAAGGTTCTGCGATTTGTTTCAGGATGTGCGATTTGCGCTCATTCTTGAGCCTTCCGGAAGAACGTTTCAGGTGATCCAGCTCCCTGACCATAAGACCGAGTTTCCGCACCGCCGATTCGATTACGGAAGTGGTAAAATTAAGCTGAAGGATCAGGTTTATCGAATTATTCTCGCTGCGCGAACGCTTGGTTTTCGCCACAAGCCGTTTAAACCTTCCCAGGACATTATTCTTTTTTATCTTGATGTCTTCCTTGGTCACTTCTTCCATATTGACCTTCTCCGCGAGCACGTCTTCGGCCACGGAAAGGATTTCGTTTCTGGCGAATTTTGTGGCTAACACCAGGCGCTTGAACCTGTCTTCCGCCTCTTCGATTTTCTTTGCCAGCTCTATCTCGTTCTCCCTGGTAAGCAGGGAGATAGACCCCATCTGCTTAAGGTACATCTTTACCGGGTCATCCAGGGGCATGAAGCGTTCCTCGCTTTTAAGATGCTCGCTTAAAAGCTCCTCTCTGCCCTGCGCAAGAGAATGCTTATCCTGCTGTATGCGGCCAGACAAACCGGGCTCTCCATCCCCCTCCACCACCTGAATATCCTCGTTACCGAGCAATTCGAAAAGGTGGTCTATGGCTACCGTGCTGGAGAAATCCTCGGGAAGCAGGTCGTTGACCTCATCGTAGGTAAGAAACCCTTTACGCTTGCCAAGGGCAATAAGTTTCTCCATATCCTTGGTAGGCTGTTCTCTCTTTTTCATCGTTAATCGCCTTTCTTTAACAAATTATGGAACTCCCTAAAAAGCACCCCGAGCCTTTCCTTGTCCCCGACAGACTGGGCGTCCTTGATCTGCAGGTGCAGCTGCTCCCTTTTTGACCTCAACCTTTGAACCTTGATACGCGTAATACAATCCCTGACCGCCTTTTCCCTCTCCTGCCCAAGCAGGTCGGGCATGAACATAGACTCGCAGACAATCTGCCCGGCGGTATCTTCGCCGAAATAATTCATCAGGACGCTGGGCTCGACATTCTTTCCCTGGGAGCACAAATCGTGCATCAGGGAAAATACTTTGGCCGTACGCTCATCCGCAAAGTCGCTCGGGGAAAGCTCCTGCATAATTCTTTCGGCTAATTCCTTTTCCTCAAGCATAAATTTGATTAAAAGCTTCTCTGCGGGGTGTATCTTCACAACGCTCCTGGCCGGAGGCTGCGCCGAATCGGCATCATGCCGGCGCGACGGAGGCCCTGCTTTTAATTTTTTAAGCTCTTCAAGCACTGATCCTTCGGAGACCCCCAGTTCTTCGGAAAGACGTTTAATATATTCCGCCCTGAGTATGGCATTCCCTATCTTGCCGATCGTAAAAAGCATTTCTTCGGCAATCCTGCTTTTACCGTGGGCGTCTTTTATGTCATGCCTGTTCTTTAAAACCTTCAATTTAAAATCAAACAGGCTTACCGCATTGTTTATTTTATCCCTCAGGCAGTCCGGGCCGTCCCTGCGTACCAGTACGTCGGGATCCGCGTCTTTTGGAAGCGGGACCACCTTAACTGCCATCCCTTCTTCGACAAACATATCCAGCCCTCTTAACGTGGCCATCTCCCCCGCGGAATCGCCGTCGTAAATCATCACTACGTTATGCGTATATCGTTTTAAAAGCCTGATCTGGTCTGCGGTAAGCGCCGTACCCTGGGAGGCCACAAGGTTGTTTACCCCCTCCTGAAAAGGCAGGATGAAATCCATATACCCTTCCACGATAAGAGCCAGGTCGTTTTTGCGTATGTGGTCCTTGGAAAGGCTCAAACCGAACAGGTTCTTGCCCTTGGTATAAACCGCTGTTTCGGGAGAATTCATATATTTGGGAAGAGAGCTATCCATAACCCTCCCCCCGAAACCGATCAGTCTCGAACGAATGTCAAAAATAGGGAAAATAACCCTGTTGCGGAAACGGTCATAATACCCGCCTGAATCCTTGGGCAATATAAGCCCGGCTTTTTCCATCAGGGATAAAGCTACATTCTTGGACCTTAAATACGTAATCAGGCCGTCCCACCTGGAAGTAGCGAACCCCAGCCTGAATTCCCTGGCAGTCTTGGGCTTTATGCCCCTGCTTCCCAGGTAAGCGCGGCAGGCCGCGCCGGATTCGCCATACAGGTTGCCTTCGTAAAACTCCAGGGCCAGCTCATTGACCTTGTACAACCGCTCGTTCAGGCTGGCCTGCCTCGAAGGAACGGCGCTTTCCTGCGCGGGAAGTATCACCCCGGCTTTTTTTGCCAGGGCCTCGACCGCCTCCGGAAAATCCATTCTTTCGTGGCGCATCAGGAATTTAAATGCGTTCCCGGATTCACCGCAACCGAAACAATGGTATATCTGCCGGTCGGGAGAAACCGTAAAAGAAGGGGTCTTTTCGTGATGGAAAGGGCAATTAGCCTTGAAATTGCGCCCCGCTTTTTTCAGCGGGATATAGCTGGAGATGAGTTCGACTATATCTATCCTGCTGAGTATGTCTTCCAGTATGTTTTCCGGTATCCGCATCGCCATTTTAACGCCTCTTGATCCTTGTAAAACCCGAACACTCAACAACTTTTAATTCCTGCTTAAAATGCCTTTCGATTCCGTCGAGAAGAAGATTCAGCCCGAGGACGTCGCTGGAGATATGCCCGGCGATTATCACGCTGAGATTCGCCTCCCTGGCTTTCTTGAGATGCTCCTCGCTCGAATGCATGGAGATCAAAGTCCTTACCCCGGCCCGGTAAAGTTTGTCCATCGCTTCTTTAGGCCCCTCTGTCCCGCCGGTCATCTCCAGCATAACCTTCCCTGTCTTGCGAGCCGGGTTACCCAGGACCACTCGCGGGCCGACCCCAAACCTTTCCGCTATCCTGTATTCCGGAATAGCCTTTAACGCATTGACCGCCTCCCCCAGCGTGCGGGAGGAGATACAGTTCTTTTTGAAAAAATCCTCGAGGAAAGCATGCACCTGGTTATCCGCGGGAGTATGCAGATTCATGAACGGCAGCCCCAGGATCTTCGCGGCATCAACCGCCCTGTTATGGTTCTGGGAGAGTATCCTGCGTTCGACCTCGCGCCTTCTCTCCTCAATAAGCCTCGAGGCTGTTCCAGCAGGCAATCCCGCCTGCTTCAGCAGGTCGACCTGCAAAGAAATCACCTCATGCAAATGCGCATAAGAGCGGCCTTCGGGGTGATGCGCGATTACCAGGTCGAGCTTATCCTTCTGGCGAATACGGTCAGCCAAAAGTATCTCACCGACCTCCACGTCGATCCCCACCATTACGCTGGACACCTGCGTATCCGGATCGCCGCACAAGATCGAAGAATCAGCAAAAGACTTGATTCCTCCTTTGCGTTTCCGCGGGTCAGCGCACCTGCCCAAACGGACCGCCTGGCTGTAAAAATCAATCAACTTCATTTTTTGGCAAAATCGTTTTTGGTTTCCTCTACGACACTGTTAAGCCTCTCGCGGGAGGAAAATTTGGAAAAGACTCCGTTCCACAATATCTGATAGGTATTTGCCGAAACCACGGAAAACCTGTCGCCCAAATAAGAATGTTTGACGGAACCGATCATGTAACTTACGCTTGAAATCATCAGGATGTAAATCAACAGCCCTACCGTAAAATACCATCTGAATATCCCGAGGATAAGCCCCCCGTACCTGTTTACGTTAGGAAGCGCCTCCATCTTTATGAAATGCTGAAGCGCCCCGCGCAGGAGGGAAAATACAAGATAGACAAATACTGAAAGCAGGATAAAAACAATAAAATCGGCAAACTCCAGCGGCATGGTATCGGAAGCATAATGGCGGCGCAGGATATCCGAAATTGACGTATAATAATGAGAAGATATGAATATTGCGGCTACAATCCCTAAAAGTTTAAAAGCCTCCGCAATTACCCCGGACTTAATAGCAACGTAACATATTCTAAATAATACAATTATGATAATTAAATCCAGATAATTCATCTGCTGTATGATGCCGGCGAGCATTTTCCCTCCATTTTATAAAATAATGAAAAGTATAACATATATCTGCCTGCATTGTCAAGGAAAGGGCTTTCTTTTACCTCTTGAACCAGGCAATCGTCCTTTTTAGGCCTTCTTCAAGGGGAATTGACGGTTTCCAGGAAAGGATTTTCTTTGCCCGGGTTATATCGGGGCGGCGCTGGCGGGGGTCGTCAACAGGAAGCTCCTTATGGATTATCCTGCTCTTGGAAGGTATCATCTTCAGCACCAGTTTCGCAAGCTGCATAATCGTAAATTCTCCCGGGTTGCCAAGGTTGACCGGATAATTTTCTTTCGAAAGCATAAGGCGGAATATTCCTTCAGTCAAGTCATCGACGTAACAGAAGCTTCTCGTCTGCCTTCCGGTCCCGTAAACGCTCAGGTTCTTATTGTTCAACGCGGAAAATATGAAATTGGGAACCACTCTGCCGTCGTTATGCCTCATCCTCGGCCCATAAGTGTTAAAAATACGCACAATCTTGCTGTCCAATCCGTGCACGCGGCGGTAAGCCATGGTTAAAGCTTCCGAGAAACGCTTGGACTCGTCATAACACCCTCTCTCGCCTACCGGGTTCACATGGCCCCAGTAGCTTTCGTTCTGCGGATGGACAAGTGGATCCCCGTAGACTTCGGAAGTGGAAAAAAGCAGAAAAACGGATTTCTTCTTCTTGGCCAGGCCCAGGGCATTATGCGTACCCAGGGAGCCCACTTTTAAAGTCTCTATCGGATGTTCCAGGTAATCCTTGGGGGAAGCCAAAGAAGCGCAATGCAGGACATAATCCACCGGGCCGGGGATATCTATGCGCCTGGAAACATCGCACAGCTTGAAATCAAAATCCTTCGCCTTAAGCAGAGGCCTGATATTGCCTTCGCAGCCGGTAGCGAAATTATCCAGGCATATCACGGAATATCCATTCTCGATAAGTTTCTCGCACATATGCGAACCGATGAAACCTGCGCCTCCGGTAATCAGAACCTTTTTCTTACGCATGGCTCCTCCAGTAATCAATAGTTATTTTCAAGCCGTTCAGAAAATCTACGGCCGGGGCAAATTTAAGAGACTTTAACGAATTGCTTATATCCGCAGACATCCTGAAGATATCTCCTGCCCGCTTCTTTTTAAATTCAGGGCGGATATGTTTTTTCAATATCCTGTTAAGGGTAGAAACCAGGTTAAGCACGGTTATATCCCTGCCCCCGGCTATATTAAAAATACCGCAACCCTGGCGGGGGAATTTTACAGCAAGCATATTCGCCTCCACCACGTTCTCTACGAAAGTAAAATCCCTTGATTGCAGTCCGTTCCCGAACACCGGTGGGCGGCGGCTACGCAGCAGGCAATTGATGAACTTCGGGATAACCGCCGAATACTCGTCGTCAAAAGGCTGCCTCGGTCCGAATACATTGAAATAACGCAGAATGACTGTGGGCAGTCCGGAGTGCATGCTGAACATCCGGCAATAATGCTCTCCCGCAAGCTTTGTCAGGGCATAAGGAGAAATCGGGGCAAGGACAGAATCTTCTCTTACAGGGAACTTCTTTACCTGCCCGTATACCGAACTTGAGGAGGCAAAGACAAAGCGCTTGACTTTATTTGCCCTGGCAGCCTCGAGCATATTCAGGGTGCCTCCGATATTCACCCGGTTGTAGGCGCCGGGGTTCCTGAACGAACAGGGAACGCTTCTCAAGGCAGCCTGGTGCAGGATGAAATCCGTATCCCGGGATGCCTTGCGGCAATCCTCAGGAACACAGATATCCCCTTTTACAAGGTCTATCTTGCCCTTCGAATCTTTCAGGTTAGAGATGCGGCCGCTGGAAAGATTATCCAATACGCGCACATAATGCCCGCGCCTGACCAGGGCGTCGACAACATGCGAACCGATGAAACCGGCGCCCCCGGTAACCAAAAATCTGCTCACGCTCCCTCCGCTCATTTACAGGCGCTCTACCTTCTCCTTGTGCGCCCCTTTAAAAACATTCCTGGAATCGAATATCATCCTTGAGCTTTCAAGAAGAATCCCGTAATCCAGGGATGAATGGTCGGTGGCAATGAGCACGCAATCGAACTTCCTGATATTCGCGGGGCTTAAAACTGCGGACTTCAGATCGATCCCTTTCAGTTTCAGGAAAGGGATAAGCGGATCGGAATAAGAAACAATTGCGCCATGCTTTTTCAGGCTGAGTATCACGTCTATGCTCGGAGATTTACGCAAGTCCTTGACGTCTTTCTTGTAAGTTACCCCCACGACCAGTATCTTTGCTCCGGCGATCCTCTTGCTCCTTTTTGAAAGAGCCAGCTCTAACCTTTTTACGACGTATTCCGGCATGCGGTTGATCATTCCGGAAGCCAGCCGTATGAAACGCGAATGGAAACCGAATTTCTTGGCCTTCCAATGCAGGTAAAGCGGGTCCTTGGGAATGCAATGCCCTCCCACTCCGGGCCCCGGGTAAAACGGCATAAAGCCGAAAGGCTTGGTAGCAGCTGCTCCGATCACCTCCCAAATATCTATATTCATTTTATGGGCCATCATGGATAACTCGTCGATCAAACCTATATTGATCAACCTGTAAGTATTCTCCAGCAGCTTGACCGTTTCCGCGCAGCGCGCGCTGCTTACCGGCACGACTTTATCTATAATAATCCCGTACACCATGCAGGCCAGGCGCCCTGCTTTAGGATTTAAGCCCCCCACAACCTTGGGGATCTTGTTTACGGGGAAACGCTTGTTGCCCGGGTCGATCCTTTCCGGGGAAAAACAAAGATAGAAATCTTTCCCGTGTTCAAGCCCCCGGGAACGGAATATGGGCAATATCTCTTCTTCCGTGGTTCCCGGATATGTAGTGCTCTCCAGGATGACAAGCGCTCCTTTTTTGATATTCAAAGCCACATCCCCGACCGCTTTTTTTATGAAAGAGATATCCGGACGGTTCCTGCCTTTCAAAGGGGTAGGCACGCATATCAGTACCGCATCCGCTTCTCCGATATCCTTAAAATTTCCGCTTGCATTAAAGCAGCCTTCGGAAACGAGCCTCCCCAGTTCCTTATCGCTGATATCGCTTATATACGAAATCTTTTTCCCTATGGAGCTGAGCCTGTCGCGGTCGATCTCTATGCCGGTCACCCGGACGCGCTTCCTGGCAAAAGCCGCGGCCAGGGGAAAACCCACGTATCCCAGGCCTACAACCGCCAAACGCAAGCTCCGTTTGTTTATTTTAACGCGCAGGTTCCTTATCTCTTTATCCATTGCCTTTACCCACTCCTATATATGAGAACCCCAACTTCCGCAACGGACGCGGGTCGTATATATTCCTGGCGTCGACCAAAAGCGGCCTGCGGAGCATCTTCTTTAATTTTACAAAATCCAGCTCTTTGAACTCATTCCACTCCGTGGCGACAATCAGGCAATCCGCCCCTTTGGAGGCATGGTACAGATCTTTGCAGAAAACGGCGTTTTGCAGGATGTCCTTTGCCCTGGACATTGCCTTGGGGTCATAGACCCTTACCCTGGCGCCGTCCTGCAAAAGGGAATTGACCAAGTCCACGCTCGGGGCGTTCCTTAAATCGTCCGTATCGGGTTTAAAAGCCAGCCCCAGGACGGCTATAGTTTTATCCTTTACGATCCATAATTCATCCTTGATTTTCTGCAGTACGAACTTTTTCTGCTCCTCGTTCGTATTCCTTACCGCCTTCAAAATCTGGAAGTCATAGCCTATCTTCTCGGCTATGCTGATAAAAGCCTCCAGGTCTTTGGGAAAACAGGAACCCCCGTAGCCTATCCCCGCGCGCAGGAAATGCCTGCCTATGCGGCTGTCCAGCCCCATCCCCTGGGCGACCTCTTCCACGTCCGCGCCGACTTTATCGCAGATTCTGGATATGGCGTTGATAAAAGAAATCTTTGTCGCCAGGAAGGCATTGGAGGCATGCTTGATCAACTCGGCGGATTTTATGTTGGTAAACAGGATCGGACGGTTAAGCGGCTGGTAAAGGCTGGACATGATCCTCCTGGCCTTGGAGCTCTCCACCCCCAGGATGATGCGGTCGGGGCGGGGAAAGTCGTTTATCGCCGACCCCTCCCTGAGGAACTCCGGGTTTGAAACTACATCGAATTTATGCCCTTTTTTCACGTAAGTAGCGATGGTCTTCTTTACCCAGGCGCAGGTCTCCACCGGCACGGTGGACTTCTCCACGATCAGCCGGTAGCCGTCCATATTCTGCGCTATGCTGCGGGCTACATTTTCTATGCCTGTCAGGTCGGCCTCGCCGTTTTCAAGGGGAGGGGTCCCTACGGCGATAAAAATAACCTCGCTGCCCCTGACGGCAGACCTGATATTCGAGGTGAATTTCAGCCTTTTGTTTTCCCGGTTTTTTCTTACCAGCTCCTCCAGGCCCGGTTCGTAGATAGGAACCGCCCCTTTATTCAAAAGAGAGACTTTTTTTGAATCGCTGTCCGCGCAAATAACATTATTCCCCAGCTCGGCAAAGCAAGTTCCGGTAACCAGGCCGACGTATCCCGCCCCTATGATAGAAATGTTCATTTAATCCCCCGGTATAAAGTTTATTGGGAACCGGATTTCTTCTCGCTCATCGACTGATCGAACCCGAATTCGTTCTCGGGGAAGGCCTTGAGCCTGAAGGTAAAGAATATGGTCGTCCCGGTATCCTCTTTCTTGTTCAACGCCATATCCAATTCCCAGCAGTGCAGGTCCCTGGTAAGGCCGTATTCCTGTTCCTGCCATCCGCTGTCAAGGTAAGAAGTCTGCTTGAAATTAAAACGCTGGTACACCCTGAATCTCCATTTCGGGGTTAACTTCCAATTAAAACCGAGCGTGGCCTCGTTCTTGCCTTTTCTCTCATAACGCTGCCCGATGCTCAAAGAACGCCCCTTGCCCAGATCAAAAACAAGGTCATAGTTAGCCAAAGAAAAACTCCCGTAATTCACATTATCATGGTCCGAATGTTCATAGGTCGCCTCGCCTTCCAGGCGCATCCAGGAATAAGGAATTATTTTCAGCTTAAACAATACGTCGGAAAGCTGGCTTTTCAGCTCGTTCCCAGTATTGGTAAGAATGCTGTTTTGCCCGGTTTTCGGATCGAACACATATTCGGTGGTAATAAGCAAATCCACGAAATCCACGCTATTGCCGTCGCGTTTCGTCTGCAGTTTATTGGACAACCCCAATGAAGCGGTGTTGCCCCGGGTTATCGAATCCACCCCGTCTATCTGCTTGATGTTGCTGACGGGGATCGTGGGGGCATGCGTATACAGATAGCCCACGGAAGGAGT
>JAQUKF010000024.1 GCA_028719265.1 Candidatus Omnitrophota bacterium | reverse complement strand
TTCATCGTCAACCACCAGGACTTTGTAGGACATTAGCCACTCCTTCTTAAATAAAAGGCAATTTGATAATAAAGGTTGATCCCCGGCCCGTCTTGCTTTCCAGCTCTATCGAGCCATTATGGTTCTTTATAATATTGTGGCAAATCGATAGCCCCAGCCCCTTGCCTTTTTTCTTCGTCGAATAAAATGGCATAAATACATCCTTTAAATGATCTTCCGGTATGCCCATCCCGTTATCCTTAATACTGATAATGGCGTAAGCATCTTCGAAATTGGATGTGCTGATACCGAGCAGCCCGCCTTCGGGCATGGACTGGTATGCATTTATAATCAGGTTAAGAAAAACCTCCTGCAATTGATGCAAATTCCCTTTTACCGGCCGCAGGTTGCCGGCAAAATCCTTTCTTATTTCCACCCCGTTTGCCAGAAAATTACCGTATTGGGCGAAAGGCAGTATGAATTTTATCGCCTCGTTTATATCCACCGGAGCAAAATCCGGATTTGTCTTCTGCGAGAATTTCAAAATTCTATCCACCATTTCCTGGATACGCCCAGCCTGGGTATTGATCAGCCTAAGGTCGTCTTTGACCTTGTCATCCAGGTTCTCGCTCATCAACAGGTCGGAACGTCCGGAAATAACCAACAGGGGATTATTTATCTCGTGGGCTATGCCGGCCGAAAGGAGGCCAAGCGCCGCCAGCTTTTCCGCCTGAAAAGCCTGATACTCCAATTTTTTTCTTTCGGTTATATCTTTGGCTACAAAAATGTAGCCGGAATGCTTACCTTCTGAATTCAAAAATCTATTTGCGGTCAATACGACCGGGATTATCTCCCCGGCCTTATTGCTTAACAGCGTTTCTTTCTCGAATTTCCCGCGGGAGTTCACCTTTTCAAGGATAAAATCAAAACCGGCTTCCTTATCTTCCCTGTGCAGGATACCGGCATGTTTAAAGATTATCTCCTTTTTATTCCACCCGAGCATAATCTCCGAACCCATGCCGAAATATGTAATGTTCCCCTCCAGGTTTGTAACATAAAGGGCGTATTCGCTGAGGCTGGAAAGGATATCTTTTAGCGTTTGATCCAGGCTTCTGGAGGAACTTTCAGCCTCCTTGGCTGCGGTAATATCGTGTCCGGCCAGTATATAGGCCTCGACCTCTTTATCGGCCGAAAACAACGGTGCAAGGTTCCACGATATTACCTTTTCTTTCTTTTTGCTGTCCTGGATCAACGTTTCAAAATCCTTGCTCCGCTTGTTCTTCCTGCATTCATTCAGGACTGCCTTAAGCATATCCTGCTTGATGGCATTACCTTTACCGCGGTATAGGATATTCAACCAGTTTGATCCAATAATCCCGATGCGTCCGGTACCGGTTATTTCTTCGGTCTTCTCGTTACAGAATATAATATTTCCTTCGGCATCAAGACAAATTATTATTATCCCGGCCTTATCCAAGAGCCGGGCCGCCATTTCTTTATTTTCTTTTATTGCATGCTCCATAAAATAAAGATTAAGCGGGAGAGGGGAATCGAACCCCCATATATAGCTTGGAAGGCTATTGTTCTACCACTGAACTACTCCCGCATATTTTCGCGGGAGTACCCCGCGACATAGCTTACCGTCATAGCTTTTGTTGAATGGTGGGCAGGAGAAGATTCGAACCTGTCGTCCTCACTTTCGCTCGGACTCCCCTTAGGGGCTAAAAGCCCCTATGGCGGTCGCCTTGCTCCCTGTCACCCCGAATGCACGGGGGAAAGTTCCCCCGTACCCCCTTAGGTTCTAAAATGGGCAGGAGAGGATTCGAACCTCTGAAGCACAGGTGCAGCAGATTTACAGTCTGCCCCCTTTGGCCACTTGGGTACCTGCCCGATAAAGATAAAAGTTTTCCCCCGAAGGGAATCGAACCCCCGACCCGTCGCTCGCCTTGTATTTTAACCGCTCGCTCCCCAAGGGGCTAACGCCCCTATGGCGCTCTCCGCCTTTACGGCGGATCGCTGTTACCCCTAAAGCGCGGGGAAGTTTTCCCCGCACCCTTTGGGGTCGGGTACTTGGTATATTTAAGCCGGCGAAGGGAATCGAACCCCCGACCCATTGTTTACAAAACAATTGCTCTACCAACTGAGCTACGCCGGCATCAACTGCATTTTTTTAGCGCTTCCGGGATACGTTCTATTATATCGGAGGCAATCATGCCTATTTGAGTCTTATCCCTTGCCGCCAGATCTCCGGCTAGGCCATGAACATATACGGCATATTTAGCGGCTTCAAAAGCTTCCAGACCCTGGCTAAGAAATGCCCCCACGATCCCGCAAAGCACGTCACCGCTGCCGGCGGTTGCCATCCCGGGATTACCCGAACGGTTTATATAGAAATTTTTTAAACCGTCGGTCACCAGGGTATTGTGCCCCTTGAGCACAATTATATTATTATAATCTCTGGCGCACTTTTTCGCAACCAATTTCCTGTTATTCTTTACAACACTCATTTTTATGTCAAAGAGCCGGGACATCTCCTTTTGATGAGGAGTTAACACCGTTGGACCGCCGCGTAATCCAAACAGGCTGCGGTAATTTCCCAGGGCATTAAGCGCGTCGGCGTCTATAACTGCCGGCACTTTTGTCCCGCTTATGATCCTTCTTGTCAGGGCAGCGGTTGAGCTGTTTCTGCCAAGCCCCGGGCCGATAATTAAGACATCTGAATTCTCAAGAAAAGCGGTTATTTTGGGAAAAGCGCTTAAGCTTAAGGTCCCTTCTTTTGTTTCCGGCAGAGGGAGAGTGATTATCTCTTCCGGCTTACGCCTGATCAGTGCCGTATTTATGCTTTTAGGTATCCCCAGGGTCACTAATCCCGCGCCGGAACGAAAAGCTGCTTTCGCGCAGAGCAGGGCGGCTCCGGAATACCTGTTTGAGCCAGCCAATATAAGTATGTGGCCGTAATCCCCTTTATGGGAATCAACTTTTCTCTGTAACAACCGCGCTGGCAACCGCATAAGTCTTAACATGCGAAATCGAGATACATACGTTAATATTCTTGCCCTTGCCGTTTAAAAACCTGCAGACCGGCTTGCCTGTTTCGTCATTGCTCACCTGGATATCCTGCCAAGAGAGGGAGTTGTCTCCGGCGGCCTTGAAAATAGCTTCCTTTGCCGCGAATCTTCCGGC
Organism: Candidatus Omnitrophota bacterium; assembly: GCA_028719265.1. Lineage (GTDB taxonomy): Bacteria > Omnitrophota > Gorgyraeia > Gygaellales > Profunditerraquicolaceae > UBA6249. The sequence continues at coordinate 9,897 of JAQUKF010000024.1, read as the reverse complement.
TAGATGCTGATAAAAGGAACTCTTATTCTTGGCCTGTTCGATCTCCTTACGGGTAAAAACGCGCCTAAGGAAATCTTCTCCCCATTTTTCCGCTGCTGCGCGGATACGCCGCACTTCGGTTATGTCTACTCCTGTGCCTATGATCATCGTTTGACCAATCGGACCATCTCTTTTACCGCCTTATATAAACCGGCATAAAGCGCCTTGCAAATAATGGCATAGCCGATATTCAACTCATTTACTCCTTCTATTTTCGCAATTTTATCTGCATTGTCATAATCAAGCCCGTGGCCGGCATTGACTATCAGGCCTTTTTGCCTCGCGTAATTGGCAGCCAGGAGTATTTCTTTAAATGCCCTTTCTTTTCGAATAGTCCCTTTGGCATCCGCGTAACGTCCGGTATGCAATTCGATTATTTCTGCTCCGGCCTTGATCGACGCATCGATTTGCCTCCTGTCAGGATCGATAAAGAGGCTTGAAGGGATGCCGGCCTTCCTCAATTTAAGTATGCTTTTGGAAACCCGCTTCAGGCCCTTCGCTACGTCCAATCCTCCTTCGGTAGTCAACTCCATCCTGCGTTCAGGTACCAGGGTTGATTGGTCAGGTTTAACCTTACAAGCGAAATTTACGATTTCAGGGGATATCGACATTTCAAGATTGAGGCGGGTTTTTACGTGTTTGCGCAAGAGACGGATATCGGCATCCTGGATATGACGGCGGTCCTCCCGCAGGTGCGCAACTATACTATCCGCCCCCGCCTTTTCGCATAAAAGGGCCGCGGAGACCGGATCAGGGAAATTTCCCATACGTGCCTGACGCAGGGTAGCTACGTGATCGATATTTACGCCTAGTTCGGGCATCTCTTAAACCTTTTCGCCTTTTACGTAGAACCAGAGTATGACCGCCAAGGCCAAGGCTATAAGTTTCAACCACGGATGTACGGTAACTACGCGCATCAGGCGCGGTATAATGCCGATTTTGCTCTTACTCATCTTTTTTAGATTTTATCAATTCTTTGATTTTTGTTTCCAGTTCTCCCGGTCCTAAATCCCTGTAAAATTTTCTCCGGTAAACGATAGAGACATCGTGTCTTTCTTCGGAAATAACGATCAATATGGCGTCTGTTTCTTCGCTTAAACTCAAGGCTGCCCGATGACGGGTGCCGAAAACACGGTTCAGCTCCTGGTTTATGGTAAGCGGAAATATGCAGCCGGCGGAAGCGATTTTACCATGCTGGATGATCAATCCTCCGTCGTGAAGGGGATTGTTGGGCGTAAAGATCGCCTGTATCAGGTCTGCCGAAATACGGGAGTCGATGGTCTCCCCGCTTTGAATATATGCCGCCAGGGAATCATTCTTTTCAATAGCGATCAGGCCGCCAAGCCTGTTTACCGCCAGCTTTTCGCAGCCATCCACGATCTGTTTTACGTACAGGTGAGGGTCCTCTTCGCGGAGAAGACCTCGGAATATGTTGCGTTTTCCCAGCTGGGCTAATCCCTGTCTGATCTCCGGGTGGAAAATGATCAGTATTGCTATGACCGATATCCCGAAAAGTTTTTTGAGCAGCCAGTCCAGGACGATAAAATTGAACTTCTGGGAAATAAAGAAAACCAAAAGAAGCATGATGATCCCCCGCAAGACCTGGAAGCTCCTGGTGCCTTCGAAAAACAGCATTATATGGTAGATAAAAAACCATAGGATCAATACTTCGGTAACAGGTTTCCAGTATAAGGCCAGGTTATGCATTGGCGTCGCCCCTTATTATTGCGGCGGACATCTTTAAAGCTTCCGAAACCTCCTTGACATCATGCACGCGTACTACGTTTGCCCCGCGCTCGGCTGCCATTACGCATGACGTCAATGTACCTGTAATTCTTTCTTTCGGACCGGCATTCAGGACCTTGCCGATAAAAGATTTCCTGGAAGGGCCGACCAGTATAGGTTTACCCAGTATCCTGAAATCAGAGATCCTTTTAATGATTTCGAGGTTCTGTTCTACGGTCTTGCCAAATCCTATGCCCGGATCCACGATTATTTTATCGGGAGATACTCCCAGGTCTTCGGCGCAGGCAACGGCGTTTTTCAACCAGAGGCTGATATCCTCGATCAAGGACCTGTAAGCTGTTTTTTTCTGCATGTTCAAGGGGTTTCCCCGCATATGCATAATCACTACCGCGGCCTTATGCCTGGCGGCTGTTTTTGCCATCCGTCTGTCCCTTAGTCCCGAGATATCGTTGATCATCCGGGCTCCGCAATCAAGGCAAGCTTTGGCTACCTCCGTATTGACCGTATCGACGGATATGGGAGTTGATATATTTTTTGCCATCTTCCTGACAACGGGTAAGAGGCGCCGGAGCTCTTCTTTGACGCTTATTCCTTTTGTTCCCGGCCTGCTGGATTCTCCCCCCAAGTCGATAATATCCGCTCCGTCCTTTATCATCTGCTTTGCTCTTTTAAGGGCAAGGCCGGTGCAGTCACCGGTTTTGATAGCGGATAAACCGTCTCCGCTGAATGAATCGGGAGTCAAATTGATAACCCCCATCACATAAACCTTGTTCTTGAAATCCAGGGTTTTCTTCCCTAAGGAGACAGTAAAATCCCTTTTTTTGTAATTGGCGAGATTATCCTGCAATTCATCCGCGAATCTGCTTAAACCGAACGGCTGGCTTCTTAATTTACGGATAAGTGAATCAAGCTGGTTTTCCCGGCCGATAATCAAACAGGAGCTTTTTTTCGCCCTTCCCGTAAGCGAACCCCGGGAAACAGCCGCATCCCCTCCGAGGGAAAGCATTTCTTGTTTCAGGATATTCGCGGCGGCATTGGGTAATTTCCCTGTCCGGATCAAATAAGAGGATGTCTTCGGCAGCATGATATCGATACCGTAAGGATCCACCCCTATATCATGCATTATGCTTTTCGCTTCAATGCCGTAGCAAGAATTAAGAATACGCATAAACTTCTTTTAAGCCAGATCTTTTTTTTCTATTTCCAGTATTCTCTTTACCTCTTCCCCGCTCAATACCTCTTTTTCCAACAGGGTGTCCGCAAGGAGTTTGAGTTTATCCTTATTGTCCTTAAGAAGGTTCGTGGCCTTATCATAAGCCTCATCGGTGATCTTCTTTACCTCCTCATCGATAAGCCTGGCGGTTTGCTCGCTGTAATTCCTTTCCTCCATTATGTCTCTGCCCAAAAACACCAATCCTTCTCTTTTTCCCAGGGTCATATTCCCCAGCTTCTCGGACATGCCGAACTGAGTGACCATTCTCCTGGCCATAGCCGTAGCTACTTCCAGGTCATTCTGCGCCCCGGTGGTTACCTCATTGAGATTGATCGCTTCCGATGCCCTTCCTCCCAACATCATGGTAATTTCGGCAAGCAGGTCCCTTTTTGTCCAATAGTGTCTGTCCTCCATGGGCGGAGTGAATGTGTATCCTCCAGCCAGCCCCCGGGGAATAATGGAAACCTTTTTAAGCGGGTTTACCTCCGGCAAAAGCAGGGAAAGCAAGGCGTGCCCTGACTCGTGCAGGGCGGTTATCTCCTTTTCTTTTTTAGAGATGATATGGCTTTTTTTCTCCGGCCCCATAAGCACCCTCTCTACGGATTTATCCAGGTCAATTTCTTCGACCGCTTCTTTATTGCTGCGCGCAGCCATAAGCGCTGCTTCATTGCAAAGGTTGGCCAGGTCGGCTCCGGAGAAACCGGGGGTCTGACTGGCTACGGATTTAAGATCCACCGAAGGGGCCAGTTTGATTTTTCGCGTATGCACCTTAAGGATCTCTTCCCGGCCGTTAATATCCGGGAGGTTTACGATGATGGTACGGTCAAATCTTCCCGGACGAAGTAGCGCCGGATCAAGCGTATCGGGACGGTTAGTGGCGGCTATAAGTATCAATCCCTGCTGGGCGTCAAATCCGTCCATTTCCACAAGAAGCTGGTTTAAGGTCTGTTCGCGTTCGTCATTCCCCCCTCCTATTCCCGAAAAACGCAGCCTTCCTACAGCGTCTATTTCATCGATAAATATTATCGCCCCCTTGCCTTCGATTTTACCGGCTTTGCGCCCCTGGTCAAAAAGATCTCTTACCCTGCTGGCGCCTACACCTACGAACATCTCCACAAAATCCGATCCCGAAATACTGAAGAAAGGCACGCCGGCTTCACCTGCTACCGCCCGGGCAATAAGCGTCTTTCCGCATCCAGGGGGGCCGACCAGGAGCACTCCTTTAGGGATTTTGCCTCCCAGTCTTTGGAATTTCTTGGGGTCTTTCAGGAATTCGATCACCTCTTTCAATTCTTCCTTGGCTTCATCCACCCCCGCGACATCATTAAAAGTAGCCTTTTCATTATCGCTCTGTATTTTTGATTTGACCTTTCCGAAACTCATGATCCGGCTGCCCAACTGCTCCCCGCGGGCGGCCATCATCCACCAGAAAAAGATAAGCAGAAGTATAGGCCCAAGGTTGAACAATAAAGAAACCCAGAATGTGCGCGCGGGCTTCACTTCGAAGTTCTTCAGGTTTTGACGCATCAGGGAAAGCATATCGGGATCGTTTTCCGCAAGATTCACGAAAAATTTCGAATTGTCCATGAATTCACCCTGGAGGATAGTCTCGGTCTTGGTGACCTGCTTGATGCTTCCGGGGTTGTCCCTTACGGTGCGGAAAAACTGGCTATAGCTGATCTCTTTGGGTATGCCGTTCATCGGGATATTATTAATGCTGTTTACGAGCATGATAAAAAGAAAAATTATCAGCAGCCAGCCGAGCGGTGAACGCTTGAATATGTTATTTCTATTTGTTTTTGGTTTATTTTGAGCAGGCATTTAAATTCTCCATCATTGAAAGTGTTTGTTCTTAAAAATATTTTAGACCTTTATTATATACCAGAAAGATGTAAAATCAAGTATTTTATGGATTTAGCGCTTGTAGAACCTCAAGGCGGTACGAGTTTTTTGCGCTGAAATACCATTAGGCAGATCAACGATCGAACCGGCTGGACGGTTATCCAAGAGATCCTCCAATTCCCTGATATGCTGAAGGCTTATCCTGCGGGTGTCCCCCTGGATATACGATATGGAACGCCGGAGCCTAAGTCTAAGGATAGCCTTATGCAGCCTTGATAGCTTTTTTAAATCAAGGCGCAAACTGTTTCCCTTAAGCGCCCTTTCCGAAGCCCGGTCAAGGTATTCGTAATCATAAGAAATGTTTTCCGCCAGCCCCGAAAGAAGCCCTGTGATGTTCCGGCTGTATTCCTTTTTAAGCAGGGGGATAAGCCTATTGCGTATCTTGTTACGGAAAAAGATGTCTTTCCTGTTCGTCGGGTCGATGCGCGGTTTTATCCTCTCGCGTTTTAAGAAACGCTCGATCTGTTTCCGGCTGGTCTCCAGCAGCGGACGGATAAAGGTTATCCCGCGTATTTTGCGTTTTACGGAGATCCCGGATAGGCCGGATAATCCGGTCCCCCTCAAGATGCGCATAAGCACGGTTTCTGCCTGGTCATCGATATTATGGCCTACCGCGATCTTATCTGCCTTGATCTTTTTTGCAAGGCTGATGAAGAAATCCTGCCTTGCCTGCCTGCAGATCTCCTCAAGCGATCCTTTTTTCTTTTTCAAGAGAGAATCCAGTCTTATTGAGCTTACCGGCAAATCAAGCCTTCCGCCTAATTCCTTGACGAACAGAGCGTCGGATAGGGAGCCTTTGCGCAGCCCGTGGTCCACATGGGCAATATGCAGATCCAGATCCAGAGCAGGAATTAACCGGTAAAGTTCTATAAGCAAGGCCAGTGAATCCGGTCCGCCTGATACGCAAACCAGGATTTTATCGCCTTTTCGAAGCAGCCTGTATTTTCTTATAGTTTCTTTTACCTTTTGCATAAAAGTATCTTATCACAATTACCGTTAAATTTAAAGTAAAGACGGGATCAGGGGTCATAGCCGGGCATGTCTTCATTTAAGTTGACTTTGGGACGCCGGCAGTGTAAATTAATGCCATGAAGCGCAAGAGGATCGTGACCCACAAAGAACGTAAGATCGTGCTGGGTAATTTTATTTCGCTGACCACCCTCCAGACTATCAGCTATATCCTGCCGCTTATCATCCTGCCTTATCTTATACGGGTTATCGGGATCGAAAAATTCGGCTTGATCGCCTTCGCCATGAGTTTTGTGCAGTATTTCATGATCCTGACGGATTACGGATTCAGCTTGTCTGCGACAAAGACGATCTCGCTTATCGGCGAGCATAAACAGAGGGTCAGCGAAGTATTCTCTTCCGTAATGACGGTCAAATTTATCCTTGCTGGCCTTAGCTTCCTGATGCTTGGGGCGATCGTCTATTTTGTTCCTAAATTCAAAGGCGACTGGCTGGTTTATATCCTGAGTTTCGGATCGGTTATCGGCAACACCTTGTTTCCCGTTTGGTTCTTCCAGGGCAAAGAAAAGATGAACTATATATCGTTAGTTAATGTCGCCGGAGGCCTGATCTATGCGCTCTGTCTTTTTATCTTTGTTAAAGGACCGCAGGATTTCCTGCTTATACCTGTCATGAACTCCCTTCAATCGATAGTCGGCGGACTGCTCGGGCTTTATATAGTTTTCAGGAAATTCCAGGTGAGGTTCATCTTGCAAAAATATGCGACTATAAAACAGGAGATCAGGACAGGCTGGGATATTTTTATATCCATACTCTCCATTAACGCCTATACAACCAGCCGCGTTTTTGCCATGGGGCTTTTAACCAACAACGTGATCACCGGTTATTACTCACTGGCCGAGAAAATAGCCAGTTATATCCAAACCTTTCCCATGGATTCCTTTACCCGGGCCGTCTTTCCCCGCATCAGCAATGTCTTTGCGAGAAATAAACAAAGGGCGGTGGCCATAATGTACCGCATACAGGACGGCATTACTCTGGGTTTTGTAATCAGCCTGCCGATTGCCTATATCCTTGCTCCCTGGATCATCCAGCTGGTATGCGGGGTTGCCTACAAAGAAGTAATAGTTACTTTAAGGCTTCTACTTGCCGCGGTCTTCTTCGTGGGCGCCAACAACTTCAAGGTCCAATTCCTGCTTGTTTGCGGCAAGCAGGACCTTTACGCAAAAATCCATATAGGCGCTGCGCTCATCGGACTGCCGCTCATATTCATATTGATTTATCAGTTTTCTTATATAGGAGCCGCATTTGCTACCGTATTGATCGAAGCGGGAGTGTTTATTTTTACATCCTTGACCGTTGAAAGGCTTGCCAAAAGATTCTCCGGAAAATAGCGAAGTGTCGGTCTTGCCACATAAAAAAGCAATCCTGCAGATACAGGATTGCTTTTTTATTAGTGACACAGAGAGAAACTGCTTTAACTTTCGCTTCGCAGGACTGCCTCTCTTTTGTCTGGTGGCGGAGAGTGGCCCTGCTTTAACTTTCGCTTCGCAGGACTGCCTCTCTTACATCTGGTGGCGGAGAGTGGATTTAAACCACCGACCAAGCGGGTATGAGCCGCGTGCTCTATCAGGCTGAGCTACTCCGCCAAATTTAAATCGATTTTATCAGGAGGCCTTTTTAAGATCCTGAATCTCCTTAACCCTTACTTCTTCCTGTAGGCCTCCAGGTAGGAATCGCAATAAATATTTTTGTTTAATATCAGCTCTGCGGTTATCAATGTATCTATGAGCTCTTTATCTTTAGGATCAAGTATAGCAGAATCCAGGCCATATGCAACTGCCATGGTTAAAAAAGTTCTGTTTACCAGGCTGCGAAAGATGGTCCCCTGGGAAACGTTGCTTAACCCGATGATCGTTTTGGCCCCTGGTTCTGAAATTATTTTGAATTCCGAAATGGATTCCAGGATGTCTCTCATCTGCGGCTGGGCTACGTTAACCGGCAGGACGATCGGGTCCAAATACAGGTTTTCAACGGGAAAACCCTTTTCCTGGCAGGCCGATACGATGGAAACCGCCAATTCCAGACGCTGATCTTTATTTTGGGGGATGCCTTTTGCGTTAATAGTGATGCCGATCAACCTGGATTTATATTTATTTGCCAGCGGTACAAGTATATCCAGTTTATCTGCGTCGGCGGTAGTTGAATTTATGATCGTTTTGTTCCTGGAGACTTTTAGACCTTCCTCTATCACCGCCGGCTTGCTTGAATCCAAACAGAGGGTTTTATCGGTTACCTCTTGGATCGTTTCCACAAGCCAGGGCATATCGAGCAACGGCTGCCTCGATGCCGGCCCGCAATTGACATCCAGGGCTTCCGCCCCGCAGGCAATTTGCTCCAGGGCGCATTTTTGCACCGCCTCTTTGTTGCGTTCCCTGATCGCCGCGCCGATATTCGAATACATACCGTTGATTAATTCCCCTACTACCAACATGTTTACCCCCTTTGGCCTGTATCTTTATTCACGAAAAGCTCGTTTATATAATCGCTTATTTTCTTTGCCGCCGCCGGATGCCTCAATACCAAAAGATCGGCCCCTGACTGGATAAAGCTGGCGGCCGTGACAGTTTCCCAGATAATGCCCTGTTCTCCCGCCGACTTAGCTTCTTTCGTTCTCCATGATTCCTGTCCCACGAAACAGATGAACGGTGAAGCCAGGGTTTTGTCTCCCGAGAGCCCGGCAAGACGCGCCCTTTCCATTATGGAATATGCGTATTCCAGGCCGTAACCGAGCGCCCCGATAGTAGGGTTAATAACTACCCGCTCGACCCCCAGGCCCATATCCGAGATTAAGATATTAAGCTGCTTGGCTATATTGATATCGATGGGGCTTTCGGCAATAACGCTATGTCCGTCTGCCAGGGCGCTGGCAACCAGTGTTTTGTAATTATCCTGGACGGCGCTTCCTATAAGACAACGCTCATTCCTGGCTGCCTCTGAACAGGCAGGCATTATTTGGTTATCCTTGGTATCATCGCCGCTTCCTATGATTATCAACGGGACCTTTACTCTGCTCAAAAGAATAGAAATGAATTCTGCGCATTCCCTGGGGCCTTTATTCCCGCAATCGGGATGGCCGCCCTGCATCCTTACGCAAAGCAATTTTGCCTTGAATTCATTTACGCATTTATCCGCCCATTCAAAGGGATTATTCAAGGCTTTACCGTAAGGAGCAGTAAGCTCTTCAGGCCAGTCTTGAGGAGGAATATCCCATATCTCGTACGCGACGACAGGCGGGTTGGGGATATTGCCTTCTTTAAACAGCAGCGGCAGGCCGGTCTCCCCGCCTATTTTCACGGTATTTGCGCGCGAGCCGCCATCTTTCGCCTCCGCCCCAATTGTCAAGGCGGATATCATTCCATCCCATTTTTCGATCACCGGTTTAATTTCCATATCCCCCCTATCGATTGCCCCCGCTAAAGTTTAACATTGGGAAACTTTTTCAGGTCCGTATGCGGGAAAAATAACGCCTGGCTGTATTCATCCATATAGGCCGGATCGCTCGATAGATCAAAATAAGTCATCTTGGAGGCAATAACATTTGCCATATCCATCGCTTGTTCGGATAAGAGCATCTGTCTTGCTCCGGCCAGGGAGCTATTGCCGACAAAAAAGAATCTTTCTCTCGGCAGGTCCGGCAGCAGCCCGATCTTGACCGCATTTTCAATATTTAAGCTCATTCCAAACCCGCCGGCAATAAATATTTTAGAAACTTCGGGAAAAGATACCCCCATATGTTTAGTCAATATCGAGGCGGCCGAATAAATGGCTGCTTTTGAACGTTTCAGGTTATCGATATCCGCTTCGCTAATCACTATATCCGATAAACTGGCGGATTCCTCGCGGGGGCAGACTACAAATTCACCGCCCGTGTCCGTCCTGCGTATACGCTTGCCCTCAACCCTGATTTTGCCGCCCTTATCGATCAGTCCTGTCTCCAGCATAGAGCTAAGCAGATCAATATATCC
>JAQUKF010000023.1 GCA_028719265.1 Candidatus Omnitrophota bacterium | reverse complement strand
AAAATTATTTCTTGACGCAAGTGTATTAAATGTATATAATTAGTGCAATAAAATGAATATCCATTCCTTACCCAAATTCATATTCATTACAATAATTACATTTTGCGTTTTTTGCTTTCCTGATTTGCTTTTTGCACAGGGATCTTCTATTGAAGATTCGGCTGTAAAGATCTCCGAAGAATTATCGGAGCAGGCCAGGAAATACCGCGAAGAAGGCCTGGAAAATCAGCGCGTAGGCAATATACCGGAAGCAATGTCTTTGTATCAAAAGGCGATCGTGCTGGACCCAAATTACTCGGCTGCCTATAATGACCTGGGAGTAATTTATGAAGCGGCCGGTCTGCCTGAAAGAGCCAAGGAAAGCTATTTTAAGGCAATCAAGGTGGATCCGTCCTATTTGGCTTCTTACAGTAATGTGGCTCTTCTCTATGAGGATAAACGGGATTTGGAGAGGGCTGCGTTCTATTGGGCCAAGCGGGCGGAGTTGGGGGCAATAGACGATCCGTGGACCCAAAGGGCGGCCAACCGGTTCAAGGATATACGCGCGGTTTTATCCAGCAGGCCGATGGCTGACGCGCGTGAAGCGGAAATCCTGGGGTTGATCAAAGACGTTTCGGTATATAAGTCCGCATTTACCAAAGCCGACAAAGCGCAGGCCAGGAATCATTTGCGTAAAGCCGCTAATTATTACAATAAGAAAAAATTGACCGCGGCGATCAAAGAGGCATATGAAGCGCAGGACCTGGATCCTGCAGGCCAGGAGATCAAGGAATTTTTCCAGAAGGTAGATTTAGACCCGGGCAGCGCCGCCGCTTATAACGATTTGGGGGTTATTTATGAGGCGGCCAATGAGCCTGAGCGCGCGGAAGAGTGTTATTTGAAAGCAATAAAGTTCGACCCTACCTTGTTAAGCGCCTATGTGAATATCGCCCTTTTTTACGAAAAGAAGCGCGACCTGGAAAAGGCGGAATTTTATTGGGCCAGACGTGCGGAGTTAGGCTCTCCGGAAAACCCATGGAAGCAGAAAGCGGCCAACCGGGTTAAGGACATCCGCACGGTTCTCTCCAGCAGCCCTATCGCCGACGCGCGTGAAGCGGAGGTACTGGGATTGATCAAGGATGTGGCAAGATATAAAGCCGCGGTGAACAGGAATGATAAAGTCCTTGCCCAAGACCACTTCAATAAGGCCAAACAGAGTTTTAACAAAGGGGATTTGGCAACGGCGATCAAAGAAGCTTTGGATGCCCAGTATTTAGACCAGGATAACCCGGAAATCGAGGCATTTATTGAAAAGGCAGAATTAAGAGCTCTGTCACGTTAGAAGCGTACTGCAAAAACTCTTTCCCTAATATTGAATTCCTTTTATACTTTGGCGGTTGAAGATCGTATTATTTTTTACCTGGTTGATTTTAACCGCCGGAGTATTCCGTCCCCGGGAACTGAGAATGGACCAATATTTCAGTGATGACCGATAAGAGCCTGTTTTTGATTGATGCGACCGCATTCTGTTACCGGGCTTATTATGCCTTAAACGGCCTGGCTACCGCATCCGGCCAGCCCACAAATGCGGTTTACGGATTTTTGAATATCCTCAACAGGATATTGAAAGAGTGCCGGCCGGATTACCTGGCCTGTTGTTTTGATGTCTCCCGGGATACCTTCCGGCTGCAGAGGTTCGCGCAATATAAAATGCACAGGCCGGAGATGCCCGACGGATTAAGCAGCCAGATTCCCATAATCAAGGAGGTTATCGCCGCTTACGGCATTCCTATCTTTGAAAAAAAAGGTTTTGAGGCGGATGACATTATCGCCGAGCTTGCCAGGAAAGGGGCGGCCAAGAAACTGCATGTTACGATCGTAAGCAGCGATAAAGATATCCTGCAGCTGGTTGGCGGCCACATTTCGGTATTCAACCCCTATAAGGATAAAGGGGTGCTTTATGACGAAGAGAAGGTAAAAGAGTTCTTTGGGGTCAGCCCGAAACTGACGGCGGATGTTATCGCGTTGATGGGGGACGATGCGGATAATATCCCGGGTGTTCCGGGAGTAGGGGAGAAGACCGCGCAAAGGCTTATTTCCGAATTCGGCTCTTTGGACAAGATGCTTAAGGAAGCAGCCCGGATAATACCCGAAAAGATAAAGAGCGCGATCATGGAGAACGTCGAGCGGATAAAGTTGAATAAGGAACTGGTATTATTGAATGAGAAGGTGGATGTAGACCTGGACCTTAAGAAGATAAGGCTTAGCCACCCCGATTACAAGCAATTATACGCCATTTTCAAGAGGCTGGAATTCAAGAGCCTGCTTAAAGAGCTTCCTGTTGCCGATGAGGATGCCGGTAAAGTCAATCTGGATAATGCCTCCGCGGAAGAGATGGGATCAATTTTGCAAGGCTGCCGGGAGATCGCCCTTTACGGTAATAACAAGGATGAGCTGTTTTTTTCCGTGAAAAACAGGATATTCAGGGCCAAAGATTCAGGCGCAGACCTTGATTCCCTGATAAGCGACGGGCAAGTTAAGAAAACCGGGTTTGACCTTAAGAGGATGAAAGTTTCATTTTTTAACCAGGGCCTGGTGCTGAACGGACTGGATTTTGACGTGATGATCGCCGCTTATTTACTGAACCCTTCGCGTTCCAGCTATGCGCTTGCCGACTTGGCGCTGGAGAACCTTGGGGAATTTGTACGCAACGAAAGACTGGAAGGGCAGGAAGGTTTAAACCTGGTGCTTAAGTTAAAACCAGTGCTCAAAAAAGCCCTGGAAGAAAAGGGCCTGTCGGAGCTATTCTCCTGTCTTGAGATGCCCCTGGTTGGGATCCTGGCGGAAATGGAGCAGGAAGGGATACGGCTTGACCTGGAATTGCTAAAGAAGCTGTCGCGCGATATCGAAAAGAAGCTGATAAAGCTGATCGGGGATATATATGAATCAAGCGGCACGCAGTTCAACATTAATTCCCCCAAGCAGCTTGGCCAGGTGCTTTTTGAGAAACTCGGCCTGCCGGTGATCAAGAAGACAAAAACCGGCCCTTCGACCGACGAAGAGGTGCTCAGGCGCCTGAAACAGAAGCATGCGCTCCCGGCATTATTGCTGGAATACCGGCAGTTGACAAAGCTTAAGAATACTTATATCGATGCCTTGCCCAAGCTGGTAAACCCTAAAACCGGCAGGGTCCACACATCTTTTAACCAGACAGGGACAGAGACAGGCAGGCTCAGTTCAAGCAACCCCAACCTGCAGAACATCCCGGTCAGGACAGATATCGGCGGCAGGATACGCCAGGCAATCGTTGCTTCGGGTAAGGGTAATTGCCTCCTGTCATGCGATTATTCGCAGATAGAGTTGAGGGTATTGGCGCACCTTTGCGGCGATAAGACGCTGGTATCGGCCTTCCATAATGACCAGGATGTGCACCGCCTGACCGCTTCGCTGATCTATGATATCGGCGAACAGGAGGTGACCGATGACATGCGGGAGACGGCCAAGAGGGTGAATTTCGGGATCATCTATGGGCAGAGCGCTTACGGCCTGAGCAAGGATTTGGGAATATCCGTAAACCAGGCCCAGGATTTTATCGACGCCTATTTCCTGCGCTACCCGAAAGTGAGGGAATTTATCGATGTCCAGATAGATAAAGCCAGAAAGGAAGGTTTTGTCACGACGCTCCTGGGCAGGAGGAGGTATATCCCTGAAATAAGCAGCAGGAATATGGGGATACGGCAGTTTGCCGAAAGGCAGGCGGTGAATACTCCCATTCAGGGTACTGCCAGTGATTTGATCAAGCTGGCGATGATCAGCATCGCCGGGCAGATCAGGTCCAAGGGGTTGAAAGGCAAAATGATCATGCAGATCCACGACGAACTGGTTTTTGACCTGCCTGTCGCAGAACTGGATGTTCTGGCCGCAATAGCAAGAGAAGGGATGGAGCAGGCAAGGAAGCTCGATGTTCCGGTAAGGATAGATATGAAAAAAGGAAACAACTGGCTGGATATGGTTGCCTGGACGCACGGTAAGGAGATTCTGCAATGAGAATAGCGATGATAGCTTCCGAGGTGGTGCCGTTTGCCAAGACCGGCGGGCTTGCCGACGTAGTGGGTGCTTTGCCTTTGGTCCTGGAGGATTGCGGGCAGGAGGTGATCGTGATCATGCCCGGGTATAAATGCGTAAAAGAAGCTAAATCCAGGATGAGCCGGATCTCCAAAGACGTAACCTGCGCGATCATGGGCAATAACGTGAAGATCTTTTTTATAGAGAATGACCGTTTTTTTGACCGTGACGGGCTTTACGTGGATAGAAACGGGGATTACAAGGATAATTTGGAGAGGTTCTCTTTTTTCTGCCGCCGGGCGCTGGAGCTCCTGAAAGAAATAGATTTTTCCGCGGACATTCTCCATTTGCATGATTGGCAGGCAAGCCTGGTTGCCGTATATTTGAAGAATCTATATATTAAGGATCCCTTTTACCGGAAGATAAAAAGTGTCTTAACTATCCATAATCTTGGTTACCAGGGGTTGTTTGCAGGGGATGAATTCGGCAAGCTGGGGCTGGATGAAAAGCTTTTTAGCGTATCGGGCCTGGAATTCTACGGCAAGATCAATCTTTTAAAAGGCGGGATAATTTTTTCCGATCTTATAAATACGGTCAGCCCTACTTATGCCAAAGAGATCCAGGGACAGGAGCTGGGTTTCGGACTGGACGGACTCCTGAGGCAGCGTAAAGACGCCTTAAGCGGTATAGTCAACGGCCTGGATTATTATGTATGGGATCCTAATACCGACGAGTTCATTATGCAGAATTATACCTTTAACAGCATAGAGGATAAAGGGTTGAACAAGGAAGACCTCCAGTCGGTATGCGGGCTTACGGTGAATAAGGAGACGGTAGTTTTGGGGATCGTTTCGCGCCTGGTAGAGGCAAAGGGTATGGATATTATCACCCAGAGCATAGATGAGATGTGCAAGATGGACGTGCAGCTGGTCATCCTGGGGATGGGGGAGCAGAAATATCATCATTCTTTGGCGTCCGCGCAGAAGAAGTATCCGGGCAAGATTTCCCTGAACCTGAGATTCGACGATCCTCTGGCGCACAAGATCTATGCCGGTAGCGATATGTTCCTTATGCTTTCAAAATATGAGCCATGCGGCCTGGGCCAGTTGATCAGCCTGCATTACGGGACGGTCCCGCTGGTTTTTAAGACCGGAGGGCTGGCGGATACGATAAACAAGAATAACGGATTTGTCCTGAATGCCTACAGCAAAGACGGGTTGATCAAGCTTCTCAAGAAAGCGGCGGGGGTATTCAGAGAAAAAGAGAAATGGGCGCGTCTGGTAAAAGCCGCCATGAAGTGCAATTTTTCGTGGGAAGCCTCAGCCAAAAAATACATCCAGTTATATGCAAAGGCGAAAGAAGGTTAAGCTTATCCTGGGTATTACCGGCACTATCGGCTCAGGGAAGAGCACGGTAGCCAGGATGTTCGAAACAGGGGATTCCCTGTTGATCGACGCTGATAAACTGGCGCATGAGTCTTTCAGGACGGGAAGCCCTGTTTATAAGAAGATAGTAGCCTTTTTCGGCGAGGGTATTCTCGGAAGGGCTAAACGCATAGACAGGGCGAAACTGGCGAGGATAGTATTCGTGAACAGGACAGCCCTGGAGAGGCTGAATAAGATTGTGCATAAGTCGGTTATCGCCGACATCAGGCGCATGATCAGGGATTCGGATAAAAGCCTGATAATCCTGGATGCCGCCCTGATACTTGAATCGAAACTGAAGAAGATGGTCGATGAACTCCTGGTGGTGAAGGCCGGTAAAGAACAAAGGATCCTGCGCAGCAAGGAGAGACTGGGTTTAAGCAGGAGAGAGGTTTTGGACAGGATGAAATATCAGATTTCGCAAGGCGCGAAGCTGCGCCTGGCGGATTTTATCATAGATAACAGCGGTTCGATGAGCAAAACCCGCAGACAGGTTTCCGAAACAATGAGGAAGCTGGGAATTTGCGGGTAAGTATGAAGGAAGGATAAAAGGAGGAAGTTGTGGATAAGTTGGATATTAAGAATCTTAAAGATATGAAGATAGGCGAGCTGAACAAGCTGGCCAAGGAATTGAACGCAAACGGGACCAGCGGCTTAAAAAAACAGGATTTGATTTTTAAGATATTGCAGGCCCAGGCGGAGAAGGAAGGCCTGATGTTCGGGGAAGGCGTATTGGAAATACTTTCGGAAGGCTTCGGCTTTTTAAGGAGCCCGAACTATAATTATCTTCCCTGCCCGGATGATATTTATATCTCTCCGTCGCAGATCAGGAAATTCGAGTTGCGCACGGGGGATACGGTGAGCGGACAGATACGCCCGCCCAAGGAGGGGGAAAAATATTTCGCCCTGCTTAAGGTGGAGGCGGTTAATTTCGAGAACCCCGAAGAGGTCAAAGAGAAGGTGCTTTTTGACAATCTTACCCCGGTTTATCCACGCCAGCCGTTTGACCTGGAGACCAAGCCGGATGAGATATCCATGCGTATCATGAGCCTGCTTACTCCTATCGGGAAAGGCCAGCGCGGATTGATTGTCGCCCAGCCGTACAGCGGCAAGACCGTGCTCCTGCAGAAGATCGCCAACGCCATTACCAGCAACAACCCGGATGTAGTTCTGATCGTCCTTCTGATCGATGAGCGTCCGGAGGAGGTGACCGATATGCAGCGTAATGTTAAAGGCGAAGTCATCTCATCGACTTTTGACGAACCGCCTGAACGCCACGTGCAGGTTGCCGAGATCGTGCTGGAGAAGGCAAAACGCCTGGTTGAGCACAAACGCGATGTAGTGATCCTCCTGGACAGTATTACCCGTCTGGCGCGCGCCTATAACTCCGTGGTGCCGCACAGCGGGAAGGTACTTTCCGGAGGTATTGATTCCAACGCCCTGCAAAAACCCAAAAGGTTCTTTGGGGCTGCCCGCGCGGTAGACGAAGGCGGAAGCCTGACGATCATTGCCACGGCCCTGGTCGATACCGGCAGCCGGATGGACGAGGTTATCTTTGAAGAATTCAAGGGTACTGGCAATATGGAGACCCAGCTTGACCGAAACCTCTTTCAGCGCAGAATATACCCGGCAATCGATATCAAGCGTTCCAATACCCGCCACGAAGAACTGCTGGTCAAGGCGGACGTTCTGCAGAAGACCTGGATATTGAGAAAGGTGTTGAATGAATTGAATAACGTGGAGGCGATGGAGTTGCTTATAGAGAAACTGGGCAAGACCAAGAATAACGAAGAGTTCCTGAACAGCATGAACCAAAAGTAGGCAAGGCCCGGATTCACGGGCCGGCCGGACTTATGCTCGCCAGCACCGGCGGCGAGCGTATCGCCAATATTAATTATCGAAAGGAGCATCAAAATGAAAGAGAAAACACATCCTAATTACAAGGAAAGCACGATTATTTGCGCCTGCGGTGAGACGGTGCATACCCGTTCCACAAAGCCGAGTATACGTGTCGAGATCTGTTCGAAATGCCACCCGTTTTTCACCGGCAAGCAGAAGCTGGTGGATTCAGCCGGGCGTGTTGACAAATTCATGAAGAAATACGGAAAGAATAAGTAAGCGGCAGATATCCTGCAGGTACAGGTAACCCATGAACGAACAACTGGAAAAAATGTCGGCGCGCTACGATGAGCTGGAGCAGCTTCTGGCCAGCCATGAGATGATCGCGGACCGCCAGCAATATAACAAGCTGGCTAAAGAACTTTCCGACATAAAACCCGCGGTGAGCTTATACCGTCAGCTCAAAGATTTGCTTAAGGAGTCGCAGGAGCTTGAGGAGATACTGCTTCAGAAGCACGACGAGGATTATCATCAACTGGTGCAGCAGGAGATCAGGGAGCTGGATACCAGGAAAGCGGATATAGAGCTTAACCTGAAGAAGATGCTGGCCGGAGAGGATAAAGACGCCGGCCGTCCATGCATCGTCGAGATCAGGCAGGGTACGGGCGGAGATGAGGCCGGGCTCTTTGCGGCCGACCTTTACCGCATGTATGTGAAATACGCGGATAGGAAAGGGTGGAGCGTTGAGCCTATGTTTGCCAGCACCAATGAGGCGGGGGGGCTTAAAGAAATTACCTTCAGCGTAAAAGGAAGGGATGCTTTCCGCTGCCTGAAGTTTGAAAGCGGGGTGCACCGCGTGCAGCGGGTTCCCGTAACCGAGGCGCAGGGCCGGATCCATACTTCTACCGCTACGGTTGCCGTGCTGGTAGAGCCGGAGGAGGTCGACCTGGTAATCGAGCCGAAAGATTTAAGGATAGACACTTACCGTTCAAGCGGGCCGGGAGGCCAGCATATGCAAAAGACCGACTCGGCGGTAAGGATTACTCATATTCCCACCGGTACCGTAGTTGCCTGCCAGGATGAACGTTCGCAGATAAAGAACAAGGCAAAGGCGATGAGGGTATTGCGCGCGCGCATACTGGAGAACAAGGTTGAGGCAGAGGCTAAGAAGCTGTCTTCTGCCCGAAGGATCCAGATAGGGACCGGAGACCGCAGCGAGAAGATACGTACTTATAACTTTCCCGACCGCAGGGTCACCGACCATAGGATAAATTTCACTTCGCACCAGCTG
Source organism: Candidatus Omnitrophota bacterium (assembly GCA_028719265.1). Taxonomy (GTDB): domain Bacteria; phylum Omnitrophota; class Gorgyraeia; order Gygaellales; family Profunditerraquicolaceae; genus UBA6249. The sequence goes on along the minus strand of JAQUKF010000023.1, from coordinate 4,758 downwards.
GAGGCGATCCTGGAAGGGGAGATGGATGAGTTAACAGAGGCGCTGCTTAAGGCGGAAGAGGAGAAGAAAAATGAATCGCGCAGCCCCTGATATCCGCGCATTGAGAGGCGCAGGGTCAATATCTGCAGGCAGAGGAAGGAGTGCGGCGTGAATGAGGCTGAATTGGTATTGACGCATATTTTGCGCTGCGACCGCATGTCTTTATACCTGAATAAGGATACCGGCCTGGATAAGGATAAATCCGTCATATTGTCTTCGATATTAAAACGCAGGATGCTCGGAGAGCCCGTGCAGTACATCCTGGGCAGGTGCGAATTCATGGGGTTGGAATTCAAGATAGACAGGCGCGCCCTGATCCCCAGGCCGGAAACAGAGATCCTTGTTGAGTCGGCTATCGGAGGTCTAAGGGATTCGGGAAATGCCCGTCCAAGGGTGCTGGAGATAGGCACGGGTTCGGGCTGCATCGCGGTCGCCATAGCCAGGAATATTAAAGGGGCCGATATCTGGGCCAGCGATATATCGCAAGAGGCTTTGCAGCTGGCCGGGGAAAATGCGAGGTGCAATAATACAAGGATAAGATTTGTGCGGGGTGATCTTTTTGACGCCCTTCATCCCGAAGACGGAAAGTTCGATTTGATCATCAGTAATCCTCCTTATGTGGCGGAGGTGGATTTTTCTTCTCTGGCCAGGGAGATATCCTTTGAACCACAGGCTGCCCTTAACGGCGGCAGGGATGGATTGGATTTTTACCGCCGCATAATCACAGGGGCGGCAGCTTATCTTGAAAATAGCGGATCCCTGATGTTCGAGATAGGGATGGGCCAGGCCGGCGTTGTCAAAAGGATGCTTGAAAATGAGGGTTTCGGCTGCCTTTCTTCGGTCAGGGATTACAATGGTATTGAACGGGTAGTTTCTGCTAAAAAGGGGATGTTTTAAGAATGGATAAGCTGGTTATTGAAGGCGGCGTTGGATTAAAAGGGGAGGTTACTGTATCCGGTGCAAAGAACGCGGTATTGCCGATCATGGCGGCGAGCCTGCTTACCGATGAGCCTTGTTTGATCAAAGGCGTCCCTAACCTGCGTGATACCGGCAGCATGCTTAAGATCCTGCGCTCGCTGGGGAAGCTCGCCGAGTTTGACAAGGGGACGGTCAGCATCTGCGCGGGCAGGACCCGCAGCCATGTCGCCGAATACAAACTGGTTTCTACCATGCGCGCGTCGTTCTGCGTGTTGGGTCCGTTATTGGCAAAACTTAAAAAAGCGAAGGTGTCCCTCCCCGGCGGATGCGTTATCGGCGTGCGCCCCGTGGATTTGCACCTTAAAGGGATCAGGGCTTTGGGTGCGGATATAAGCATTGATTCCGGGTATGTGATTGCCAGGGCGAATAAGTTAAAAGGAGCCTATACTTACCTGGGGGGCGTATATGGGTCTTCTGTTTTGGCCACTGATAATGTAATGATGGCCGCGGTCCTGGCTGAAGGCAGGACCATTATCGAATCGGCGGCCTGCGAGCCGGAGGTAGCGGACCTGGCGGAGTTCTTGATCAAGATGGGAGCGAAGATCAAGGGGCAGGGTACCCCGGTGATTGAGATAGAGGGAGTAAAACATCTGCATGGGGCAACGCATTGCATAATAGCAGACCGCATAGAAGCGGGCACCCTGATTTTGGCATCCTTGGTTACCGGAGGAGACATATTGATCAAGAACGTGCAATGCCAGCACCTGGGGGCATTGGTCGATAAATTGAAAGAGGCAGGCGCTAACCTTGAATACAGACAGGGATCTTTGAGGGTTAAAGGAAACAGGAAGCTTAAGTCCGTAAATATAACCACTCTCCCTTATCCGGGGTTTCCCACCGATATGCAGGCGCAGATGATGAGTCTGATGGCGGTTACTCCGGGCATAAGCGTGATTACCGAAAAGATTTATCCGGACAGGTTCATGCACGTGGCGGAACTTAACCGTATGGGCGCGCATATCCAGAGGGAGGGGCCGCACGCCATTGTCGAGGGGATCAAGGGATTGTCCGGGGCTCCGGTTATGGCAAGCGACCTGCGCGCTTCGGCTTCGCTGGTATTGGCCGGATTGGGCGCCCGCGGAAAGACATCCATATCCAGGATATATCATCTGGAGCGCGGCTACGAAAATATCGAGAAGAAATTGATTAACCTGGGGGCAAAAGTGTGGAGAGAAAAAGAATGATCCTGATGATCGATAATTACGACTCTTTTACCTACAACCTTGTGCAGTACCTTGGAGAATTGGGGCAGGCAGTGAAGGTTTACCGAAACGACGCCCTGGCCATCGGGGATATTAAGAAGATGGCTCCGGCAAGGATCGTCATATCTCCCGGTCCGGGGAGGCCTGAAGATGCGGGTATTTCCTGTGAAGTTATCCGCCAGTTCAGCGGGAAGATACCTATTTTGGGGGTATGCCTGGGGCACCAGGCAATAGGCTATGTCTTCGGCGCCAGGATCGTAGGGGCCAGGCGGCTTATGCACGGCAAGACATCCAAAGTTTACCATAACAAAAAGGATATCTTTAAAGGCGTCCCCAGCCCTTTCCTGGCTACGCGTTACCATTCACTGCTGGTCGAGAAAAAGGGGTTGCCCGATTGCCTGGAGATAACCGCTTCGACCTCGGAAGATGAGATTATGGGATTGAAACATAAAGAATATCCTGTCTGGGGCGTGCAATTTCACCCGGAATCGATTCTTACCAAAAACGGTAAACAGATACTGGATAATTTTATCAAGTTAAAATGATCAAAGAACTTATAAGACAACTGGTTGATAAAAAGGATCTTAACCGTTTTCAAATGCAGCAAATAATGCGGGAGATCCTGAGCGGAACAACCGATACCGCCGACATAATTAATTTCCTGACATCCCTGAACGCAAAGGGGGAGACGGTGGAGGAGCTGACCGCGGCGGTAAATGAAATGCTCAGGTATGTCGAGCCGATCGTGGTAGAGAGCGATTGCGTGCTGGATACCTGCGGCACGGGCGGGGATAAGAAAGGCACCTTCAATATTTCGACAATCAGCGCTTTTGTCGCAAGTGCCGCCGGCATAACCGTGGCCAAGCACGGGAACCGTTCGGTTTCCAGCAAGTGCGGCAGCGCGGATATCCTGGAAGCGTTAGGCGTGGATATCGACATGGCCAGGGAAAAAATAAAAGAGTGCCTTAAGGAGATCGGCATTGCTTTTCTGTTTGCTCCCAGCCTGCATCCGGCGATGAAGAATGTAATGCCGGCAAGAAAACAGATAGCCGGCAAGACCATGTTCAATATACTGGGCCCCCTGATCAACCCGGCGCGGGCGACCAACCAGTTGATCGGAGTGTATTCCAGGGAATGGACCGCCCCGCTGGCGCAGGTCTTGCATAATTTAGGCTCCAGGCATGTCCTGGTAGTCCACGGCGCAGACGGCCTGGATGAATTAACTACCGTTGACAGGAGTTTTGTTTCCGAGATGAGCAACGGCGCCTTAAAGAACTACGAGATAACCCCTGAAGAATTTGGCCTGCCGCCTGCCTCGGAGGATAACCTGAAAGGCGGTTCGATCGGTGAGAATATCAGGATCTTTATGGACGTATTGCATGGCCTAAAGGGTCCGGCCAGGGATATTGTTTTGTTGAATTCCGGCTGTGCCATCTATGCCGCCGATAAGGCCGGAAACATCTCAGAAGGGGTGAAGCTGGCCGCGGGATTGATCGATTCGGGAGCGGCGTTAAAAAAACTGGAATTATTGAAGGAGTATTCGAGGAAAAATGGCTAAGACCGATACCTTAAAGGAAATCGTAGCAAAGAAGAAAGAAAAGATGATCTTGCGCAAGCAGCAGCTTCCAGAAGAGGAGCTGAAGGCGAAGGTCGCCGGGCTTGCCGCCTGCCGTCCTTTTAAAGAGGCGATAAGCAAGCCGCGCCAGATATCACTTATCGCCGAGATAAAGCAGTCTTCTCCCTCGAAGGGAGTGATCCGGAAAAATTTCAACCTGCAGGAGATCGCCCGCAGTTACCAGGAGGCAGGGGTGCAGGCCGTTTCCGTCCTGACCGAGGAGGATTTTTTTGCAGGAAGGTCGGATTATATCGGAGAGGTAAAGAATATAGTTACCGCCCCTGTTTTAAGAAAGGATTTTATACTGGAACCCTACCAGATATATGAGTCACGGTATCTGGGGGCGGACGCGGTATTACTGATCGCCGACCTTTTGTCTAAAGACAAGCTGGTCGAGTTCATGCAGATTGCCGACAGCCTCGATATGGATTATCTGGTGGAGGTGCATGACGAAAAAGAGCTCAAGAAGGTGCTTAGCCTGAAGGTCCCGGTCATCGGCATAAATAACCGTAACCTGCATACCCTGGAGGTTGATTTCAAGACTACGGAAAAATTATTTACTTTGATCCCGCGTGATAAGATAGTGGTTGTGGAAAGCGGGATCAAGAGCTACCAGGATATATTATTCCTCAAGATACTCGGTTCAAGCGCGGTGCTGATCGGTACTGCCTTCATGGAAGCCGAAGATATCAAGATGAAGGTGGAAGAGATTATGGGCTGGTAGGGGTCTTTGTTGTCCGTCTGCTGCGGCAGGATGCGTTGGTAACGCACCTGTTTTATCCCAAGCCTTCTTTTTACAGGATTAACTTATGGTCAAGATAAAAATCTGCGGGATAACCAATTTAGAGGATGCCTTGGTCTCTCTCTTTAGCGGGGCGGACGCGGTTGGATTCGTTTTTTACAAAAAGAGCCCGCGCTATATCG
>JAQUKF010000022.1 GCA_028719265.1 Candidatus Omnitrophota bacterium | reverse complement strand
TTGCCGACGCGGAAGGTAATGTCGAACTGGGAAGGTTTGACCTGGTGGGCATACCGGCGGCCCCGCGAGGAGTTCCGCAGGTAGAAGTTTCCTTCGACATAGATGCCAACGGTATCGTGCATGTTTCGGCCAAGGACCTGGGCACCGGTAAGGAGCAGTCTATAAAAATAACCGCTCCCAAAAAGCTCTCCAAAGAGGAGATTGAAAAGATGGTGTGCGATGCCGAGAAGTATGCGGCCGAAGACACTAAAAAGAAGGAAGAGGTGGAGACGATAAACCAGGCGGATAATCTTATCTACGCCACGGAGAAGTCCCTGAAGGATTATGGGGATAAGGTAAACCAGGCCGAGCGCGCCGACATCGAAGCCAAGATCAACGATTTGAAGTCCGCGATCAAGGACAAGAATGTCGACCGGGTCAAAAAGGGCATGGATGATTTGACCAAGGTTTCCCATAAGCTGGCCGAGGAAATCTACAAGCAGGCTTCCGCCAAGCAACAAGGTTCTGCGGCTGGCCAGGCGCAGGGACAGGGAACGCAGGGACAGGGAGCGCAGGAACAGGCTCAGGCGCAAAAGGAAGGTCCTTCGCAGGCCGGAGGCGAAGATATTATCGACGCCGAATACAAAGAGGAAGACGGGAAATAGCATATAAAGAAATAGGGTGGTTAGTAGCCAGTAGTTAAGGTTTTCTTGTACTGCCTGGCTGTTAACTGCCCTCTTCTATAAGATTATGAGCAGTAAACGTGATTATTACGAAATATTGGGTATTTCCAAGAACGCCTCCGCCGAAGATATAAGGAAGTCTTATCGGGAAATGGCTCTTAAGTTCCATCCGGATCGCGTGCCCGTAGAACAAAAAAAAGAGGCTGAAGAGAGGTTCAAGGAGATATCCGAGGCATATGCCGTGCTTTCGGATTCCGCTAAACGCGACCTTTATGATAGATACGGGCATTCAGGGATAGACCAGAAATACGCCCAGGAGGATATCTTCAAGGGTGCGGATTTCAGTAGTATTTTCAGGGATATGGGCGGGGGTTACGGGTCCGGCGGGAGCATATTCGAAGAGATATTCGGTGATCTTGGTTTTGACCTGGGGGGAGGCAGGCATTCCAGGGGTCAATCCGGCAGGCGCACCAGGGGCAGAGACCTGCAGGTAGCCGTACGTATCAGCCTGGAAGAGGCAGCCGAGGGAGTTGAAAAGATATTGACCGTCCCTCGTTATGAGACCTGTTCTGCGTGCGGAGGAAGCGGTGCCAGACCGGGGACAAAAAAGACTACTTGTCCCCAATGCAGGGGATCGGGCAGGACGGTTGTTTCAAACGGTTTCTTCCAGTTGGCCCAGACCTGTTCCCGCTGCGGGGGAGAAGGATCTATTATTCAATCTCCCTGCGCGGATTGTCACGGAGAGGGGAAGGTCAGGGTTACAAAAAAGATCAAAGTAAAGATCCCCGCGGGCGTGGATACCGGTTCGCAGCTGCGCGTGCGGCAAGAAGGGGAGGCCGGCACGAACAGCCGCGGAGACCTTTATGTGGTCATAGAGGTGGCACCTCACAATATTTTCGAAAGGCACCATAACGATATCGCCACATCCGTTACTATCAGCATGTCCAAGGCCGTCTTAGGCGGAGAGGTGGAGGTGCCTTCGTTGGAGGGCAGACTGACCATGAAGATTCCCGCCGGAACCCAGAGCGGCAAGACCTTCAGGTTAAAAGGAAAAGGGCTGCCGGACATCCATTCCCGGGACATAGGGGATGAGTTGGTTAAGGTGAACGTGGAGATACCGGTTAAGTTGTCCGGCCGGCAAAGACAATTGATGGAAGAATTTGCCAGGCTCGGCGGCGAGTCTGCGGGAGCCGGAAGCTTCGGGGATAAAATTAAGAGGTCTTTTAGATAAAAGAGGGGAAGATATGCCTACGTATGAATATGAGTGTTTGTCTTGTGGACATAAATTTGAGGTGCTGCAGGGTATAAAGGAGAAACCTTTGAGTAAATGTCCCAAGTGTTCGAAGAAGGTCAGGAAATTGATCAGTAGTACCGGCGGTTTTATATTCAAGGGGGCTGGTTTTTACGCCACCGACTACAAGAAGCCCGCAAGACAAAGTGCCGAAGCTGCCGCCTCATCCTGTCCCAAGGCAAAGCAGGGATGTACCGGTTGTTCCGGACATTAATCCGGCAGAAAAACCTTAAAATTGTTGTTTTTCACGTTTTATGTGTTAAAATTATCTTTACGCTATTTAGCTAATCTTATTTAATCAATTTGATGACCAAGATAAAAGCTTTTAAGGCCGTAGTTTATAATCCGGCGAAGGTAGATGATCTCGAGAAGGTGGTTTGCCCGCCTTATGATGTAATATCCCCCTCTGCCCAGGAGGTATATCATGACCGCTCGCCATATAATTTTATCCATATAGACCTTTCAAAGGGGTCAGCCGGTGATGAAAAATATCATAAAGCCGCAGAGATATTCCGCAGCTGGCTCAAAGATAAGGTGCTTGTTCAGGATGAGTGCCCCTCCATTTATTTTTACAGCCAGCAGTACATTATAAGAGGCGAGAAGAAAACCAGGCTGGGTTTTATTTCTCTCCTGCGGCTTGGAGACGATAAGGGGTCGGCTGTTTTTGGGCATGAAAATACGCACGTAGAGGCTAAACAGGACCGCTTCAAGCTGCTTAAGCAGGTTAAGGCCAACCTCAGCCCCATCTTCGTTATTTTTCTGGATAAAAAGCGGGTCATCCAGCGGGTATTCCAGAAGTATATCTGGGACAAGGACCCCTTTATTGAAGTCGTTGATGACAAAAAGACCTTGCACAGGTTGTGGAGGTTGAACGATCCGGCAGTATTAAAAATGGTCGAGGAGAGCATGGAAAACGAAAACATGTTCATCGCTGACGGCCACCACCGTTATGAAGTATCCTGTGCCTACCGTGATATGATGCGCGATAAACCGGGTACGCAATTTTCGGGAGAAGAGGATTTTAATTACTGCATGTCTTATTTTACCAATACCGATCCACGTGGCCTGTCTATCTCCCCGATACACCGCCTGTTCAAACTAGAGAAAGACCTGGACCTGCAAGAGTTCCTTTTAAGGGCAAAAGAGTATTTTGACGTAGATCAAGTCAGAGATAAGACCCGCTTCTTCTTCCTAATGGAGAAGGCCGGTTGCACCGAGCACCTTTTGGGGGTATATAAAGAAGGCAAGTTTTTCCTTTTGCGTCTTAAGAACGTCAAGATACTTGATAAGCTTATTGCCGATAAGCCCAAAGAGTACAGGATGCTGGATGTTGCTATTCTCAATTACCTTGTGCTCAAGAACATTTTGAACTTTAACCTGGATAAACTGCCTGAAGTAAGATATGAACCGGATGCCGAAGAATTTATCAACGAGGTTGACGCGGACCACAGAAAGATAGCGTTTTTCCTGAACCCGGTTAAAATAGAGCAGATCATAAGCGTCGCCCTGGCGGCAAGCAAGATGCCGCCTAAATCCACTTATTTCTATCCCAAGGTGCTTTCGGGCTTAACGGTCAATAAGCTGGAGGATAAAGGTTAATAACGGTTGAAAATATGGCTTTATTCGGTAAACCAAAATATACTATAGTGCGCGTCAAGAAAAAGGAGATTCCCGACGGCCTGTGGACCAAATGCGAGGGCTGCCTGGAGACACTTTACAATAAGACCCTGGAGGAGAATCTCAAGGTATGCCCAAAATGCAATTACCATTTTGGCCTGACTGCTTATGAAAGGATAAATACGTTATTTGATAAAGATACGTTTGTCGAGTTTGATAAAGAGATGTTTTCCGTTGACCCTCTTGATTTTAAAGGTCCCAAGACTTATAAGGATAAGCTAAAACAGGATCAGGACGTGACTGGATTGAAAGATGCAGTTGTGTCCGGTGAAGGCAAGATTGAAGGAAAGGGCGCGGTGGTTGCGGTAACCGACTCCCGCTTCATCATGGGATCTATGGGTTCGGTTGTCGGTGAAAAGATCACCCGGGCGATCGAATACGCCACGAAGAACAGGCTTCCGATGATTATCGTTTCCGGTTCCGGAGGGGGCGCGCGCATGTATGAAGGAATGTACAGCCTGATGCAGATGGCTAAGACCTGCGCCGCCCTGGCCTATCACCGCAAGGAAAAGCTGCTTTATGTATCCGTGCTCACCAATCCGACCATGGCCGGAATTATGGCCTCTTTTGCCGGAGTGGGGGATATAATCATAGCCGAACCGAACGCCTTGATAGGATTTACCGGTCCGAGGGTGATCGAACAGACAATAAGGCAGAAATTACCGGTTGGTTTCCAGCGTTCGGAATTCCTGCTGGATCACGGTCTTATCGATATGATCGTGCACCGCAAGAATATGAAGAATAACCTTAGCCAATTACTTGATTATTTTGGCTAAGCCTGTATAATAAGAAAAATCGATTTTCGCGTTTACGGGAGTCAAGATTCATACCGGTTGCGTTAAGCAGGGCTTTCGTTCGGTTTGCCTGCGGATTTTTCTGGATAAAACTCAAAGGAGTAATTAAATGGCTCAGGTAAGTTTGAAAAATGTTTGCAAGGTTTTCCCGGGTAATGTCATGGCGGTGAACAATGTGAATTTAGGCATCGAGAATAAGGAATTCATGGTTTTGGTCGGCCCTTCCGGGTGCGGGAAATCCACTACCTTAAGGATGATAGCCGGGCTTGAGGATATAAGCTCGGGAGATATTTTTATCGGCAATAAGCGGGTCAATGACATACCTGCCAAGGACCGGGATATAGCAATGGTTTTTCAGAATTACGCCCTTTATCCCCATATGACCGTTTTTGAAAATATGTCTTTCGGGTTAAGGCTTAGACATATCCCCAAGCAGGAGATCGCGCAAAGGGTAAATGAGGCAGCGGAGATTCTGGGGATAAAACGCCTGCTGGGCCGTAAACCGCGCGAGCTTTCAGGCGGGGAACGCCAGCGCGTAGCGGTAGGCAGGGCGATAGTGCGTAAACCGATGGTTTTTCTTTTTGATGAACCTTTGAGTAACCTGGATGCGAAGATGCGCGTGCAGATGCGCACGGAGATACATAAGCTGCATATCAGGCTGCAGACCACGATCATCTATGTGACCCATGACCAGGTCGAGGCTATGACTATGGGGGATCGTATAGCGGTAATGAAGGACGGAGTGCTGAATCAACTGGATGACCCTATCGATGTTTATGATCACCCCAAGAACAAGTTTGTCGCCAGTTTCATCGGCAGCCCTCCGATGAATATCATGCAGGGAAGGATAATCAAGAAGGAGGGGAAGCTATATTTCGATGAAGGAAAGATAAAAGTCAAGCTGGTGGAGGATATGTATAAGAAGATGGCCAGCTATGTCGGAAGCGAGGTGCTTTTTGGCATCCGTTCCGAAGATGTATATGATAAGCTGTTCGTTTCGGAAGCCCCTCCGGAAAATATAGTCAGGGTGAATTGCGAAGTATTCGAGCCTATGGGTTCGGAGGTATATCTTTATCTTAATACAGGCAGGCATACTTTTATTGCCCGTGTCGGCGCTCATGACCGGCCGAAGGTAAACCAGGAAATGGATGTGGTCTTCGATATGAGCAAGGTCCACTTCTTTGATAAGAATACCGAAGAGACTATCGTCTAAGATTTAAAGCCCTGGGTTAGATAGAAGGCTTTTATGGTGCAGAAAATCACCCGGAAGAAGATCTCCGTATATCTTACGCTTCCCGTCATTGCCGATGTAGCAGTTAATCTTTTCGTCTTCCATCCAACGGTCAATCCGTTTGTTTTTCTTCTTTTCCTGCTGTTTAATTCAATTATTGCGGTCTACCTCTTTAACGATTTTTCGCAAAAAGAATCCCTTGTCAACTCGCGGATCGAGAATACTAAAGAACAGATCAACATTATCAGCGCCGAGAATTCAAAGGCGGAGGAGTTCGGCGCCGCGCTCAGGTTCAGGATCACCCGGTATAATAATTTAAAGAAGGTGATCGAAGAGCTGAATAAAAGCTTAAGACTGGATCTTATCGTCAAAGTGTTGAGCTCCACGGTATATACCCTCATTTCGAATTCCTGCGGTACAACCCTATTTTACCTTTTAGACAGCCGCACCCAGAAGTTAAGCCTGATATATTCCATCAAGGAAAATCCTCAAATGGTCATTTTTTCAAAAGAAGGAGACATTTTTGATTATTGGGTGCTCAGGCATTCCCGGGAACTGCTGATCGAGGATCTGAAGAATGATTTTCGTTTTGACCTGGACACCTTGCGCAGCCAGGAGATGCGGCCCGTACTTTCATTGATCAGTTCTCCTTTGATCAGCCACCATTCATTGCTCGGCCTTCTGCGTCTGGATAGCGATAAGCGGGGTTCCTTTAATCAGGATGACCTTCGTTTTCTTTCCCTGGTCTCCGGGCTGGGCGCAGTAGCGCTGGAAAACAGCCTCCTTTTCCAGAAAACCCAGGATCTGGCAATACACGACGACCTGACAGGGCTTTATACCAAACAGTATTTCATCGGTAGGCTTAAAGACGAGGCAAAACGCTGCCTGCGCCTGGACCAGCGCATAGCCGTGATGATGATAGATATAGATTTCTTTAAGCAGTATAACGATAAGTTCGGGCATACCGCCGGGGATATCGTGTTGAAAAAAGTCAGTTCTTTGCTGAAAGAATCCCTAAACCCACTGTCCCCGTTACTCTGCCGTTTTGGCGGAGAGGAATTCCTGATAATGCTCCCTGAGACCGGCAAGGAGAGAGCGTTGGAGGTAGCAGAAGAGCTGCGCCGGAATATCGAAAGCGAGAAAGTAATGCTGCGCAGACAGAATACTTCGGTCACGGTCTCGATTGGCCTGGCCTGCCTGCCCCTGGATACCAAAGATGACGACGAACTGGTCCAGAAGGCGGATAAATCCATGTATCAAGCCAAGAGGAAGGGAAGAAACCGGGTATGTTATATATAATACTGTTTTTTATTTTGACCGTTTGCTGGACTATCGCCTTGCATGACGTCCTTTCAGCCCGCTTAAAGGCCAAGCAGGAGGAATGCTCGTTGCTGTTAAGGGAAGAGGGCGGGCTGAAAGAAAAAAGTAAGATCCTGGATTCCGAGAACGAACGGCTGAATGATGTTTTTATGGAAACGCTCGCTCTTTACGAGTTGACCAAGGATATGTGCAAAGGTCTTGATGAAGACAGGATACTTGCCATATTCCATGATAACCTCAGGAAACATATCGGTTTTAAGGAATGCCGTTATATCAAGGACAGCCTGGAGCTGGGAAAATATAACGACTATATGATATTCCCGCTGAATACAGGAGAGAATCAATCCGCAGGATACCTGGCGGTAGATGGCATTTCGGACACGGATAAGGACAAATTCGGGATACTTGCCCAGCAGCTTTTGATAGGGCTTAGGAGGGCCCGTCTTTACCAGAAGGTGCAGGGAATGGCGATTACCGACGCGCTCACGCAGGTTTACTGCCGCAGATATTTCTTCGAGCGTTTCAGCGAGGAGCTCAAACGTTCCAAGAAGAATAAGCTGCACCTGTCTTTCCTTATGATCGACCTGGATAACTTCAAGCAGTTCAATGACCGTTACGGGCACCTGGTGGGGGATGCCATATTGCGCCAGGTTTCCCGGACTATATGCGATATGGTAAGACAGATAGACTTTATCGGCCGCTACGGCGGAGAGGAGCTGGCGATAGTCCTGGCGGAGACCGATAAGGAACAGGCTTCTTTTGCCGCCGAGCGTATCCGTCAGGCCATAGAGTCTTCGGTAATCAGGGCTTATGACGAGGAATTAAGAGTTACCGTCAGTATTGGTATTTCCACTTTCCCGGATAATGCCTATCATATGAAAGATTTGATCGAAATGGCGGATCAGGCCTTGTATTTGGCGAAAGAAACCGGGAAAAATAAAGTATATTTCTGTCCCGCCTAAATAAGAGACTTATTCCTTGAAAAACCGATGTTTTTAATATAAAATACCACCCATGACCGGACATTTTATTATTGCCATAGATTTGGGGGGAACGAATTTAAAATGCGCACTGCTTGACGGCGCTTTAAAGATCAAGGCCAAAAGCTCATTCAATACAAGGAGTTTTAACAGTAAGCAGAAACTAATTGACGGCTTGGCCGGTTCGGTAAATAGTTTTATTTCAGAGCTGCATGTGTCCGGAAGCTCTATCCTAGGGATAGGTATTGGTTTGCCGGGGCCGGTAGACAGTTTAAAAGGGATAGTGCATTTCCTGCCGAATATCTCCGGCTGGCGCAAGGTAGGCCTTAAAAAAATCCTCGAACAGAGACTTGGATTACCGGTGTTTATTGATAATGACGCCAAGTTGATGGCCCTGGCGGAACATGAAGCAGGTTCGGCCAGAGGATACGGTAATGTTTTATGCCTGACCCTGGGGACGGGCGTAGGAGGGGGATTATTCATCAATAACCTTCTTTACCGGGGAGTGGATAACGCCGCAGGCGAAATAGGCCATGTCCCGTTGAATGAACACGGGCCTGTTTGCGGATGTGGCTCGCAGGCCTGCCTGGAGTCTTACATAGGGAACAGCAGGATTATCAGGAGGGCGCGCAGGCTATTCGGTCCGGATGTCAGGCTTGAAGATGTCAGCCGCCTGGCCAGGGAGAAAAACAGGAAGGCCTTGGCATTCTGGGATGACGTTGGAAAGAAACTTGGTTTGGCTTTGAGTGGAGCGGTAAACCTGCTCAACCTGGAGGCGGTCGTAATAGGCGGAGGGGTCGCCGGCGCAGGATACGTGTTGTTTAAGAGCGTAAGACGCACTATCCTTGAGCGGGCAATGAGCGTTCAGGCAAAAAGGGTTAAGGTACTTAAGGCCGCCCTGGGTAATGATGCCGGGATGATCGGGGCGGGATATCTAGTCAGGGAGAGGTTAAGAAAATGAAGATATTTATCGATACGGCGAGTGTTAAGGAAATAAAAGAGGCGGCCGAACTTGGGCTTATTGACGGGGTAACCACAAATCCTACCCTTATGTCTAAGGAGGGGCGCGATCCCGTGCAGGTGCTTAAGGAGATTTGTTCGCTGGTCAGCGGTCCGGTAAGCGCAGAGGTGATCAGCCTTGATTCCTGCGGGATGATCGGCGAGGCGCATGAATTGGTCAAGATCGCCAAAAATATCGTAATCAAGGTTCCTCTTATAAAAGAAGGGTTGAAAGCGGTCAAGGCCCTGGCTGCCGAAGGCATCAAAACCAATGTTACGCTCTGTTTTTCCCCTTCCCAGGCATTGCTGGCGGCCAAGGCGGGCGCTACCTATATTTCTCCTTTTATCGGCAGGCTCGATGATATCTCCCAGGAGGGGATAGTTTTGATTGAGGAGATAAAGAAAATATACGGCAATTATGGTTTCAAGACAGAGATCATAGTTGCTTCTGTGCGCAACCCCGTACATGTAGTCAATGCCGCCCTGATCGGAGCGGATATTGCCACAATACCTTTCTCGGTAATCGAACAGCTCATCAAACACCCTTTGACCGATATAGGGGTGAAGCGTTTCCTGGAAGATTACAAGAAAATACCTCAAACGAATAATGCCAAATAGGTTTTCTATTTTTATAAGACTTTCTTTCTTAGCGTCATTTCTGGCGGCCCTGTTTTTTTGCATTAACCCGGCCCTGGCCGCGGAAAACAAGGAATCCCCTATAATCATAAACGGGGACAATGTTGAGTATTCAGCCGATAATAAAGAAGTCGTCGCTACCGGTAATATCGAAGTCATTTATAAGGGTTCGAAGCTCACCTGTAACAAAATGAAGGTGAATATGCAGGCCAAGGAAGGGGTGGCCGAAGGTAATGCCAGGCTTGAAGATAATGAAGGCGTGGTTACCGGGGAAAGGATAGTTTATGATTTCGCGAACAAGACAGGAATTATTTATAATGCGGATTTCCGTGCCAATCCGTATTTCGGGAAGTCCAGGAAGGTCGAGAAGGTAAGCGACAACGAATTTGTGGCCAAGAATGGTTATTTTACTACCTGCAGCTATGACCATCCGCATTTTCGCCTGGCGGCGAAAAGGATAAATATGTTTCCAGGCGACAAGGTGCGCTCGAGGCAAACTACGCTTTACCTGGGGGCAGTGCCGGTTCTCTATCTGCCGCAGTTCAACTATTCAATGAAGGAACCGATCATGCACGTGCAGGTTGAGCCGGGCAAGCGGAAGGATTGGGGTCCGTATGTCCTGAGCGCCTGGCGTTATAACCTTACAGATAAACTGAATGCCAAGCTTTTTCTTGATTACCGCAGCAAGCTTGGCTGGGGGGAAGGTTTTGAACTGAATTATGTCAGGACTATGTTCGGCAAGGGCGATTTTAAATTATACTACGCTAACGAGGAGCCCAATAACCCGCCGGCCGGTTCCCCGTCGCAGTTCCAGCGTTATTTCATGCGCTGGCGGCACAAGTGGGATATTGACCAGCGGACCAATTTCATCGCGGAGTTCTACAAGATCGGGGATAAGAGGAGGAAGTATGAACCCGACCACAATATTATGAAGGATTATTTTTTCCGGGAGTACGAAAAGGATTCCGAACCGTTAAGCTACGCCCTTTTCCATCATTCCTTCAATTATTCCAGCGTGGATATCCTTTTGCAAAAACGCACCAATAACTGGTTTGACCAGCTGGATAAAATGCCGGAAATAAGCTACAGCATGCCCAGCCTGCAGCTGGGGGACAGCCCGTTATATTTTGAAGATTTCACCCAGTTCGGTTCATATAACAAGAAGGCTACCACCGCACCGGTAACGACCGATAATGTCAGCTCGACGCGCCTGGATACCTCCAATACGCTTTCCCTGCCCATGAAGCTGAGCATCATCCGGTTTAGGCCGTTTGTTTCAAGCCGCCAGACGCTATACGACAAAGGAGCAAACGGAGAACACGGCATAGTCAGGACAATATTCTCAAGCGGCGCGGATATGAGTACCAAATTTTTCCGGATATATCACGCAAAGACCAATTTCCTCGGTTTGGATATCAACGACCTGCGCCATATTATCACTCCCAGTGTTGGGTATTTATACACGCATACACCGACCATCCCGATCAGCAATATAAAGCAGATAGATGATGTGGATGCCATACATCGAGGCAATACTGCTACCTTAAGCCTGTCCAATAAGCTGCAAACTAAACGCAAAGGGGTAAGCGTGGATTTTGTGGACCTTTTGATAACTACCGATTATGTTATAGACCCGAAGACAGGGGATAACGGGATACTTACCCCCAAACAGGGAGAGAGCCTTAAGAGCGACTTCTCTGATATTCTTTTTAAGCTAAAAGTATTGCCCTATTCCTGGATGAGGTTTGAATCCGAGGCGACCTTTGAGCATTCGGATAGGTCCAATACAAATTATAACAAGTTTTCGTTGATTAACTACAGTATGACCTTTGATTTGGGGAAAGAGGGCAAAGAGAGGTCTTTTAGCCTTGGCCAGCGCTATGAAAGAAAAGGCAAGAATGAAATCTCTTTCGGTTTTGACTGGCGGTTTACCCCTAAATGGAAATTCAGGATGTACCAGCGTTATAATTTCAAACAGACTACTACCCTTGACAGCGGTTCCCAGGAGCAGGAATATACCATTACCCGAGACCTGCACTGCTGGGAATTGGATGTTACCCTGAACAGGAAGGAGGATACGGGCACTACCGTATTCTTTACCTTCAGGCTCAAGGCGTTCCCCGAGAATGAATTCGGTTTCGACCAGACTGTCAGTGAGCAGAAATCCGGCGCACAGTAAACCATAATAAGTTTATAGAGGAAAACAAATGAATATATCGATTATCGGTTCAGGTTACGTAGGATTGGTTACCGGGGCATGCTTCGCGGAGCTGGGAAATAAGGTTATTTGCGCAGATAATGATTCTAAGAAGATAAGCTGTCTTAAAAAAGGGGTTGTTCCTATATACGAGCCGGGACTGGAAGAGATGATCAGGCTTAACCTCAAGAAAAAAAGACTCAAGTTCACCTCCAGTATAAAATCCGCCGTGAAGTCGAGTGAAGTGATATTCATCGCGGTGGGGACCCCCGCCCTTGAGAATGGGGAGGCTGACCTGACCGGTATCGAGAATGTCGCCCGGACAATCGCGCAAAATATGGACGGTTACCGCCTGATCGTAGAGAAATCCACGGTTCCGGTTGAAACATGCGCCTGGGTTAAAAAGACGATTTCTACCTATGTCAGGAAAGGGCATAAATTTGACGTTGTCTCCAATCCTGAATTCCTTAGGGAAGGTTCGGCGATAAACGACTTTACGCATCCAGACCGGGTCATATTGGGCTTGGAAAGCGCCAGGGCAAGGCAGATGATGACCAGCTTATACAGGCCGTTGAACAGGCCTATCCTGGTTACCAATATCAAATCCGCCGAATTGATCAAGCATTCCTCTAATGCCTTCCTGGCCACAAAGATCTCTTTTATTAACGCCATCTCGAGGATTTGCGATAAGGTAGGCGCAGACGTAAAAGAAGTCGCAGAGGGAATGGGGTTGGACAGCCGTATCGGCAGGCATTTCCTTCATGCGGGAATCGGGTACGGAGGGTCATGTTTCCCCAAAGATCTGGAGGCCTTCATAAACATAGCCGGGAAGCTTGGCTATGAATTTGGGATACTTAAGGCCGTCAGGGAAACAAACGAAGAACAGAAAAGGTTCGTGCTGCAAAAAATAAAGGACGAGTTGTGGATCATAAAAGATAAGACAATAGCGGTCCTGGGGTTGGCTTTCAAGCCCAATACCGACGATCTAAGGAATGCCCCGAGCGTGGACCTGATCCGGGCATTGGTCCAGGAGGGCGCAAGGGTCAAGGTTTACGATCCCAAGGCAATGGATAAAGCCAGGGGACTGCTGAAAGACGTCGTTTTCTGTAAGGACATCTACCATACCGCAAACTCTGCCGAATGCCTTATCGTGGCCACTGAATGGAATGAATTTAAGGAGATGGATTTCTCCAGGATAAAAAAGGCGCTTAAGCGTCCGCTGATCGTAGATGCGAGGAATATATACGAGCCAGGCCTGCTTAAGGCCGAGGGTTTTACTTATATCGGGATAGGCAGGGGAAATGAATAAAACAATATCCGAATTCGTTAAAAAGATAAAAAAGAAAGAGCTAAGGATAGCGGTGGTCGGGCTGGGGTATGTGGGTTTTCCCCTGGCATTAGAGTTCGCCAGGAGGCGCCTAAAAGTGACCGGTATCGAGATAGACCGGGACCGCCTTGCCTCTATCCATAAAAAGATTTCCTACATCAGCGATATTAGCGATAAAGAACTGGCAAGGTGCCTGAGAAACGGTCATTTTAAGGCAAGCGGGGATTTTTCCGATATGGAAGAGGCGGATGCGATACTGGTCTGCGTTCCCACTCCGCTTAAAGGGAAGAGCCTGCCGGATATATCTTTTATCAAAAACGCGGTAAGGGAAGCATCCCTGCATATCAAGAAAGGGGCGCTTGTCGTGCTTGAAAGCACCACTTACCCCGGAACTACCGAGGAAGAGATATTGCCTATTTTTCAGTCACGGGGATTTATCCACGGGAAGGATTTTTATCTTTGTTTTTCCCCGGAAAGAATAG